>NZ_JABBVZ010000250.1 GCF_012933365.1 Sulfobacillus harzensis
AGGTTCTGTACTGACCCAGTGAGACCCTGCCTGTCCAAGAGTCGACACAAGTGGGCAATGCGATGACCGCCAATCCCCGCTCTTGGGTGGAACAGGGAGTCGGAGGCGGGCATAGTAGCGAAGTACCGCGCCGGACAACACAACCGGGCGGGAAGGCGAAGGCCCGTCCCTTCGGTAGGATTCTAACATGACTGGACGGTTGGCAAGGCAAGATTGGTCTCGGACCTAGCGACAGCCGCGTCCCATGCGGGACGCCCGGCCGGCCAGATGGAGGAAACGAGGATGACACAGCAGAGAAAATGGTATAGCTTGGCGGACAAAGTCTGGAGTCCGGCCAATCTGGCGATGGCCGCCGCCGCAGTCCTTGCGAACAACGGGGCCGCCGGCGTCGACCGCCAGAGTTGCGACCGGTTTGCGGAACATCTCGGAGACGAGCTTGACCGGTTGGGGCAGGCGATGCGGGCGCATCGCTATAAACCCTTACCCGTGCGGCGAGTCTGGATTCCCAAGCCTGGAACAAACAAGCAACGGCCGCTCGGGGTACCCGCTGTGCGGGACCGGGTCGTAGAAGAAGCCCTGCGCCGGATCATGGAACCCATTTGGGAACCGACCTTCAGCGCAGACAGCTATGGGTTTCGGCCGGGCCGGAGTGCCCACGAAGCCGTGACCCGCATCTACGGGTACCTCAACAAGGGATATCGTTGGGTGGTCGACGCGGACATTCAGGACTACTTTGGGTCGATGGACCAACAGCTCCTGATGGATAAATTGGCCGAGCGAGTAGCCGATGGCACGGTACTCGGATGGGTGCGGGACATGCTCCGCGCCGGAGTCATGGACGCTGGACAGTGGCAAGCGACGCCCCGGGGCACGAGTCAAGGGTCGGTACTCAGCCCACTCCTCGCCAATATCTACCTGGACGTGCTCGACCACACGATGGAGGCTCTGCCGGGCGTTCAATTCATCCGCTATGCGGATGATTGGTGCGCGTTGGCACGCACGCAAGCCGACGCGGAGGCGGCCCTCGCCACCGCCCAAGCGGTCCTGACGGAGCTTCGGCTCACACTCCACCCCGAGAAAACCCGCATCGTAGATGTGCACGACACAGCCTTCGACTTTCTCGGGTTTACCTTCTTCTGGGTGGAAACGAAGGATGGCACAGGCCGCCCCCTCTTTGGCCCGAAACGGGCCGCGGTGGAGCGATTCAAAGACCGCATCCGCGAACTCACACGGCGCACCCAGCCCATGAACATCCAGATGGTCATCGACGCCCTTGCCCCGGTCATCCGGGGCTGGGGCCAGTACTTCACCGTTAGTCAGGCCGCCGATTGGTCTGGGCTCGATGCATGGATTCGGGAACGTTGTCGCGCGTTCATCGTGAAGCGATGGAATCGGCACCCTGCATTGGATGTCGAATGGCCCAACCGACGCTTCGCCGAACTTGGCTTACCTTCTCTCGCGCAGATGCGCCGCCAAATCAAGGCGCAACTTCCTCGCCCTTAATGGGGGGCAACTACCGTCGGAGAGCCGGATGTGGGAAAACCACAAGTCCGGTTCGATGAGGGGACGGCCCCGCAAGGGGCCTCCTACTCTACC
>NZ_JABBVZ010000251.1 GCF_012933365.1 Sulfobacillus harzensis
GCTAGCTTGTGATTTTTCAGCATCCCGGCCACGTTCAAATCCTCGATAGCCATCACGTCAAACCGCTCCACGAGCATCGTGGTCAACTGGTGCAAGGCATGATCCCGGATATTCGCAATTCGGGCATGCAGCCGGGCCATGCGCCGTTGCGTTTTCTGCATGTTCTTGGACCAAGGAATGACCATGCCTTTCGGAATGGGTTGGCCCGGTGCTAACCCGGCACGCATTTTGGCCGCCTCCATCTGGCGACTGAAGTGTTGGGACAACCTGCGGAGCTGTTTCTGTGCGGTCGCATAGGCTTTGGGTCCCCTGATCCTCTCGCCAGTCGAGAGCGTCGCTAACGCCGACACCCCCAAGTCCACCCCGACCACCGCTTGGTTTTCGCGGCGGACACTGGGGGGATCGGGCATTTCGACGGTGACGCTCAAAAACCAGCGATCCGCGGTCCGCGACACGGTGCCTTCGAGCACTTTTCCCATGAACCGCAAGGGTTCATGCATGCGGACCCAGCCTAATTTGGGAATATGCACCCGCGATCCTTGGATGGCAAACTGATCGTTGGTGAGCGTAAAGCGATCGTGGCGGCCCTTCTTCTTGAACGTGGGATACGCGGCTGTCCCGGCAAAGAAATTCTGAAACGCTTGGCCCAAGTGGATGATCGCCATCTGGGGCGCATTTTTGGTGACCTCCAGCATCCACGGAAACTGCTCGCGCTTGATGGCATTCAATTGCCGCCGCAAGGCCGCCTCGGAGGGCTTCGGCAACGTCGGGTCGGATTTCCACGCATCATACTGCTGCTGCCATTGATGCAAGGCCCAGTTATACGCAAAGCGTGCCGTTCCCGCTGCTTGCCGAAAGTACGTCTCCTGCACGTTGTTGGGGTCGAGCGCAATTTTATGCGCCGAAATCATGAGGACGCCTCCTCGATGGCACGCTTCACGCCGTCCAACAATTTTTGATTCTTGCGCGAACGACTCCCATAGAGCCGCGCCGAAAAGACCGTGATGATTTCGCGGACATCCTGAGCCAGCTCTTCCTCAAAGGTCGTGTCTTCGCCTTGGTTGAGGATCACGACCTCGACTTGCTTCGCCTCACAAATGGCGAACACCAGTTCCGCGCCAACACGCAACAGACGATCCTGGTGGGTCACGACCAGCCGACCGACCCGGTCGGCCAGGATGTCATTGAGCAGTCGTTTGAGGCCCTTTTTGTGGTAGTTCATGCCCGATCCGAGGTCGGCCACAACCTCAAACGTCCAGCCTTGGCGGGCACAGTAGAGTTCCAGCACCTGCTTTTGCCGCTCCAGATCGTCTCTCTGGTCATGACTCGACACACGAGCATAGGCGATGGTTTTACGCGCTGCGACGGAACGAGGAAACAGGTCAGGCCGCAATCGCGCCAAATCATACCGTCGATAGCCCCCAGCGGTCCGTTCGTCGGGAAAGAGCTTACCGTCTCGCTCCCATCGCCGCAAGGTTGACGGAGTAACCCCCAAATACTCGGCCGCTTCCCTAATCCCAACAAGTTTTCGATTCATACCACAATTATACAATGATGGATAACCATAGATAAAGTTTTAAGAAACTGTTAAAACCC
>NZ_JABBVZ010000252.1 GCF_012933365.1 Sulfobacillus harzensis
AGTTTGTGCTGAAAAAATCACCGCGTCGGATCCTTGAAAACCGCATAAAAGCAGGGATTCCCAGCCCTTTTGTCGAATTTATCCAGTACCGACACCATCCAAATTCGAAGGGGGGAATCCCGACAAGCAACTATTCGCGTCGGGAGGCGCGAGTTCCTGCTTCGGGGATTCAATGCAACAATATGACCACCAGCAATTAGACTTCCTGACGGCGGCGATGCCGCCGGAGGTGTGGGCCTTACCCGCTGAATTGGCGGCCGTGGATCACCTATTGGGCGATCCGGCGATTATCGCCCCGCTGGTCGCCCGCCTCGACCCCGTGCAAGGGCGGCCTTCGGTGCCGGCCGCTCAGATTTTGCGCCTGTTTTACCTGAAAGATCGCTATCAGTTGGCGGATCGCGTGCTCATCCAAGAAGTCGCCGATAGCTTTCACTGGCGGCGATTCTGCCACTTCGGCGTGGCGGACGCGCTCCCCCATCCGTCGACGTTGACGTATTGGCGCCGTCGGTTGGGGCCGGAAGGCATACTGGTCATCAACCGGGCCGTCACGGCCCGGCTCCACACGGAGAAAATCGTGCGCGGGCGCCGATTTCGGATGGATTCGACGGTCGTCGAGGCCGCGATCCATCACCCGACCGACGCCGGGCTCATTGCCGATGGCATTCGCCGGGTGACCCGGATGGCCCGCCGACTTTACGCGGTCATGGAGGCGGCGCCGGTGCCAATCCGGGATCGCGCGCGGTCGGTGAAGCGGAAGATCCTGGCTATCGGGAAACTCCTGCGACGGCGTACCGGAGACGCCGTGACGGAGGTCCGGCGCGTGACCGAGGACTTGGCGCGCACGGGCGAAGCCCAAGGCCGCGCGATCGCGCGGCTACTCGACGTCGCAAAACAACAAATTGCCGTCCTCGATCAAGGGCTGGCCCGCCGTGTCGCACAAACCGAGCAAGCCCTCCACGATTTGCAGACCGTGATTCGCCAGAGCCGGGCGGCGACGGCTCGAGAGCCGATAGCCCACCGCGTGGTCAGCGTGGCCGATCCCGATGCGCGCCCGATTAAGAAGGGGAAGCTGGGCCATCCTGTGCAATTTGGGTACAAAGTCCAGATCGTCGAGGCGGAACAGGGGTTTGTGACCGATTATATGGTGCATATCGGAAATCCGCCCGACGCCGACGCGCTGAGTCCGGCGCTCGATCAGCATCGGGTCCAGTTCGGACGCCATCCGGACATTGTGGCCACCGACCGGGGCTATGACGGTGCGGCGAACCAACGCGATTGTGAGCGCCGGGGTATCAAAACGGTCGCGATCCCCAAACGCGGAAAGAAATCGGCTGCTCGGATCGTCCAGGAACGTCGACCGGCTTTTCGCCGTGCCCAACGCTGGCGCGCTGGGGGTGAAGCCACGATAAGCCGATTGAAGCGAAAGTATGGACTCCGGCGGAGTCGATATCGGGGATACGAGGCGGTGGCAACGGGGATCGGCCTCGGAATCTTCACCCATAATGTCCGCCGCTGGGCTCAGCGGCAGGCCGTTTAAGATCAGTAACCCACTCGGAACCGCCAGGCGGATCCTTGCGAGCTA
>NZ_JABBVZ010000253.1 GCF_012933365.1 Sulfobacillus harzensis
CCGGTCCTTCAAAACCATATCATCATGCGCACACGTGTCCCTAGAAAGGAGGTGATCCAGCCGCACCTTCCGATACGGCTACCTTGTTACGACTTCACCCCAATCATCCGCCCCACCGTCGACGGGGTCGTCCCATGCGGGTTCGACCGACCGGCTTCGGGTGTGGCCGACTCTCGTGGTGTGACGGGCGGTGTGTACAAGGCCCGGGAACGGATTCACCGCGGCATGCTGATCCGCGATTACTAGCAATTCCGGCTTCATGCAGGCGAGTTGCAGCCTGCAATCCGAACTGGGACGCCGTTTGAAGGATTCGCTCCCCCTCGCGGGGTCGCGGCCCGTTGTCGGCGCCATTGTAGCACGTGTGTGGCCCAGGACATAAAGGCCATGCGGATTTGACGTCATCCCCACCTTCCTCCGGTTTGTCACCGGCAGTCTCGTGTGAGTGCCCGGCCGAACCGCTGGCAACACACGACGAGGGTTGCGCTCGTTGCGGGACTTAACCCAACATCTCACGACACGAGCTGACGACAACCATGCAGCACCTGACGACCACTCTTCCGAAGAAGCCTCCCCCTTTCGGGGGACTCATGGTCCCGTCTAGTCCTGGTAAGGTTCTGCGCGTTGCGTCGAATTAAACCACATGCTCCACTGCTTGTGCGGGCCCCCGTCAATTCCTTTGAGTTTCAACCTTGCGGCCGTACTCCCCAGGCGGGATACTTAGTGCGTTAGCTCCGGCACCGCCGGGTGGACCCCCGCGACACCTAGTATCCATCGTTTACGGCGTGGACTACCGGGGTATCTAATCCCGTTTGCTCCCCACGCTGTCGCGCCTCAGCGTCAGGGCCAGGCCAGTGCACCGCCTTCGCCACCGGTGTTCTTCCTGATCTCTACGCATTTCACCGCTCCACCAGGAATTCCGTGCACCTCTCCTGCCCTCCAGTTCCACCGTTTAGCCGCCCTCCGCCGGGTGAGCCGGCGGCTGAAAACCGCTACGTGTGAAACCGCCTACACGCCCTTTACGCCCAGTAATTCCGGACAACGCTTGCCCCCTACGTCTTACCGCGGCTGCTGGCACGTAGTTTGCAGGGGCTTCCTCCGCCGGTACCGTCCCGCCCGGGTTTGCACCCGGGCCCTCGTCCCGACAGACAGAGCTTTACAACCCGAAGGCCGTCTTCACTCACGCGGCGTTGCTCCATCAGGCTTGCGCCCATTGTGGAAGATTCCCTACTGCTGCCTCCCGTAGGAGTCTGGGCCGTGTCTCAGTCCCAGTGTGGCCGATCACCCTCTCAGGCCGGCTACCCATCGTCGCCTTGGGAGGCCGTTACCCCCCCAACTAGCTAATGGGCCGCGAGCCCCCCATCCAGCGACCCGAAGGCCTTTCCCCCGGCCCCTTGCGGGACCGGGACGTATGCGGGATTGCCGCGCCTTTCGGCCCGATATCCCCCACTGGATGCCCGGTTACTCACGTGTTCCTCACCCGTCCGCCGCTGCTCTTCCGAAGAAGAACCGCTCGACTTGCATGTATTAAGCACGCCGCCAGCGTTCGTCCTGAGCCAGGATCAAACTCTCCATGACTC
>NZ_JABBVZ010000254.1 GCF_012933365.1 Sulfobacillus harzensis
CGAATGGTGGCGAATTACTGGACGAGGTGGTGGGAATTTACCGGAATGGGTGGTGGATTAGGTCCGGAATCCGCAAGCTTGCGTGTTGTGGTCGTATGGGGTGGGAATCGCTTCAGATCAACACACCAAAGAACTTTTGAGCGCCGACCGCCATCGACGACGCCAACAATTGGCGGTGGGATTGACCAAGATGCTTCATCATATTCAACCGTATATGACCAAAATTACACACAAAAAAAGTTACTATCGAGCGATGGGATTGGCTTCGAAACACGTCCGACAGGCAATCTTTGAAATGAAATCCGAACTCACGCTCGATCAATTGAAGCATTGGGATAAATTAAAGCAAAACTGTTTGTATGTGGATTGGGAAGAAGGTGTGGATTTAACCCAATCACCCGTTACCGTCGAGCAGGTCGATGATATTTTGAAAGGTGCCCGAGGATTTCTATGGTTTCTGAAAGCGTTTTCAAGCCACGATATGCGACGGAAATTTCAGCGACACAAAAATGAATTTCGAGCCATGATTGAAGAATTTAAAGTAGAAGCAGGATTAACTGATTGATTAGCTTTCTAGATGCAAAGCACCGTTCGATAGGTAAAAAAGGATCAAGGGCTGCCTCTCACCCCTTTAGAATCCCGGACTTGTTTGATCCCCGAAAAGTGCATCAGGATGACGAGGCGAGGCACCAACCGGGATCATCCACGGTTAAAATGCTTTGGGCATTATAATCATTAGCGGTCTGCGAGCCATCCTGTGACACAGTGAATGAAAATATAGCTTCCCCACCACTTACATGGAATCCCCCACTAACCCCCTTGTCGGGGACTGTCCATGTGACAGTTGTGGATCCGTGGGCGCCAGCGGAAGCGGTTAGCGTACCTGATGCCCGGGCTAATCGTCAGGGTCATTTTGTGGTGATTGACGTCAACATGAAGCCCAACTCGACTGGCCCCGGTCGACCGGGCCGCGCCAATCAAGCGAGCTTGGTCGGAATTGCGGCGTCAGCCCTGGGGTGGACATATCGGGAGCTAATCGCGAATATTGCTTCCCAAAGTTGGATGGCTTATTAGTGGTAACGGCTCATGGAGTCGAGAGGCGAGGGTGATTTCCATCCAAGTGTGCCGAGAAAGCGGAGCAAAAAAAATGTTGGCTATTCAAGAAGTCGAGCGGGACGACTTCGAAGTGGTGTGGCCGTTGCTAACCCATGCGATGGGCGCGGCCAACGACGCCCCCAAAGTGCTGTGGCAAGAGCGGTACCAGAAGCATCCCGCGTATCAGCTTTGGGTGTTGAAGGATCGTGGCCGGCCTGTCGGGGTGATCGGGGTGCTTTTGGCGGATCCGACGGAGATTACCCACATTGTGGTCGAGCCGGACGATCGGGGTCGGGGTCATGGTGCAATACTCGTTACGGGCGTTCGGCAGTCGAAGCTGGGCCTCGCCACTTGGTATACGGAGACCGACGACGATGCCGTCGGGTTCTACGTGCGACTGGCAGGTACAGAAGCTTGCAGGTGAAAGTCCTGCTCCTGCGAATTACCCCATTCAAGTGGGATAG
>NZ_JABBVZ010000255.1 GCF_012933365.1 Sulfobacillus harzensis
GCAACAGCACGAAGGGTACGCAACAGCACGCGGTCGTCGGGGGACGATCGCCCGGCGAGCGTATAACCTCGCTGTCAGGAGGCGTGGCGTTCACGATCAGCCAAGAAGCGGGCTTGGTCATAAGGCTGGCCGGACTTCCACATCCGGAACAGGATGCGCATCCAGACGTTGGCCAGGGCCCGCAAGGCCGCATGATGGCCATGACCGCGGGCGCGGTATTGATCGTAATACTGCCGGGCCCACGCACAGCGAGACAAGGAGGTGAACGCGAGTTGATGGACGGTTGCCCGAAAATGCTTGTCGCAGGCGCGCCGCATGTGCACCCGTTTGAGTTTACCGCTTTGGTAGAGCACGGGACTCGTGCCGGCCAGGGCTTGAGCCGCCTCTACCAGCTCAAACCGGTCCCGATCGGGACCGAACCCGGCCAGGAGACGAGCACCCAACGTCACGGCGACGCCGGGCACACTCATCCAGAGGTCAGCATCCGGGTTCGCCAAAAAAAGCGTTTCGAGATGCTCGCGCAACGCGCGATGCTCCGCCTGCAAGGCTTGCAGTTGGGCCACCAGGGCCCGGACAGCCCACACCTGGGCCCGCCGCTTGCCCGGCGAGGCCTCCAACGCCCGCTGTTGCAACGCGCCCCAGATGCGCGGCGCCTCCTGGGCTGCGCGGGGATACCGATGCTGCCGCAGCCAGCTCATGAGATCGCTCAGCGCCAGTTTACGGGCCTCCACCGGGTCGGGCCAGGCGGCCAAAAAGGCCAGCGCGACGGGGCGGTTGATGTCCGCGAAGGCGGCCAGGACCTGCGGATAATAGCTCTTCAGGGCCGCCATCAGCTGATTGCTCAAGCGCGTGGTCTGCTGCGCCAAGTCTTCGTCAATCCGCGTCAATTGCCGCAGTTCCACCCAGTCTTCCCCCGCGGGCCGCAAGGGCCGCAACTGATCGCGCTCGTGCCACCCCAACCGGGCCAAAATAGCCGCATCCAGACGGTCGGTCTTGGCACCCGAGGGCTTGCGCCGCGCATCGGACACCTTCGGATTCACGGGGTAGACCCAAAAGCCGGTGGTGCTCAACCAATCGACTACCAGGCCTTGCGACGTTTCAATGACGACGTGCACGTCCCTTCGGACGTGCTCCGCCCAGTCCAACAGCCGCGCTTCCAGCGCGTCCAACGCATCGCGGGTGTGGGCGACCTGACCGACCCACAGGGCATGGCCGGGGCGATCTTGCACCACGACATCATGGTGGCCGTCGGCCCAGTCCCAACCGACCACAATTTCCATCGAACCTACCTCCTTCGTGAGATGTCCCAAGGACGCACAAGCCTTATTTGTCACCAGACGTGGCAGGACCCGCAAATCGACCGGTCTATGAGTGGTTCCTTGGGTTACAGGGTTTCCCGGAAAGGCGAATCTCTCGTAGGCGATCAGGTCGCGAGGAGCAGAAGCCTTTCCCGGGAATGGGTACGTCCAACTTCATGATGGACAAAGGGTTGAACGAGATCCAGTGGCTCGTTGCAATGTTTGACAAACTTATCCACCACTGAGACTAACAAATAA
>NZ_JABBVZ010000256.1 GCF_012933365.1 Sulfobacillus harzensis
GAGGGCTTTTCATAATTCGGCGAAACAATGCTGTGGATAAGTCGCCCTCTGATGAAGACGCCCGTCCTAACGGGCTGACACTGGTTCGGAGAGGATAATCCACGCGCCATGGCAACACGATGCCCGGCGAACGACCCCGGGTCGCTCGCCCCAGCGCCGGGGCATGATGGAAGCGGAGCTGGATTACACGGCGGAAGCCAGCACCGAGGCGGCCAAGGCAATGACCGCGAAGAGATTGTGCGTATGGACCTTGCGCCGTCCGCGCACGCGGACGGTCCGGAGGTTCAGCTGTTCCTTCAGATAGCTAAACGCCCGTTCCACACTACTCCTCAAGTCATAGAGCGCATCCCACGTCCTGGTGCCGCGCACGACGCGTCCCACTTCGCGCGGGTCGTCGGCGATGGCGATTTTTTGCACATAGCCGTAGTTCGAGGCTGAGCACCAGGCCATGCCCATGGGACAATCGACATGGCCCGCGGCATGGGGACACCGAAACTTTTGGGTCTTCGTGGTCGCATCATAGCCGGCCAACGTCAGCGTATACCCCATGGAACAGATCGGTCGTCCCAGGCCATCGCGACCCTCCGGCGGCTCACCGCCATGGCGATTCAACGGAATGATCGGCACCAGACCTTGCGCCTGGAGATCCTGATAGAGCGTGGCTTGATCATACCCGGCATCAAAAATGGCGGTCTTCTCACCCATTTCCCGATCTGTGGTCATCTTCACCAGCGGACGCGCCATATTGACGTCATGCATCTTGGCGGTTGTCGTGACGGCGGCCACCGGGAACAGACTCCCAGCGGCCACCGCGAGGTGCAATTTGTAGCCGAACCAGCGATATTTCTGGCCCTTGGGCCCGGTCTTCATCCCCCAGCTCGCGCGTTCCGGATCTTGCGCGTCGGCATGCCGACGCGTCTTTTCATACCCCGGGATATCCGAGGCATCGTAAGCCGCGTCGTCCGTCGATACCACCTGGTGTTGGCGTGCTGTCTCGACTTGTTGCGCATGCACGGCTTGCAAGCTGGTGCCCTGACTGAGTTGGTCAAAGAGACGGGAAAATGTGGCCGCGGAGGGGATATCCGACTTTCCCCGATAGCCGACAATCCAGCGAAACACCGGATCCCGGCGAAGTCGCGCCCGCAGGGCTTCGGTCGTGGGGATTTGTTCCACCGCTTTCGCGACGTACGCCCGAATGATGAGGGCCCGATCGTGCGTTTCTGGCCGACCCGTCCGGGCCGGTTTCGGCAGGGCGCTGAGCGCTGGATCCAAGGGCACCGCATCCAAAATGGCTTGCAGCCGGTCATCCCATTCGGTGTCTTTAATCCATTCCTCAAAGGAAAAGAGTGACGTTTGTCGAAGTGATGTCATTAAGCGAGTTCCTCCGCGTTCTGGGTTTGGGCTGGTAACCAAGACTTCGTGAACGATGCGAGGAACTCCTTTTTGCGTCCGATTCAGGGGGAACGCATTTTTCTCGCACCTTACAAGCGTTGCAAATCAACGACTTCGAGTTATGAAAAACCCTCA
>NZ_JABBVZ010000257.1 GCF_012933365.1 Sulfobacillus harzensis
GAGGGTTTTTCATAACCCGAAGTCCTTGATTTGCAATGCTTGTGGGGTCTGAGAAAATTTCTTTCCCCCTGAATTAGCCGCAAAAAGGAGTTCTCACCATCGGTCGGGAAGTCTTGGTTACCACACCAAACTACGCCCGAGGAGGAACTCGCTTATGGGATCACTTCGACAAACGTCGTTCTTTTCCTTTGAGGAATGGATTCATGACACCGAATGGGATGACCGGCTCCAAGCCATCCTGGATGCGGTCCCCTTGGGACCTGCCCTCAGCGCCTTACCGCAACCGGCCCGCACGGGCCGGCCAGAAACGCACGATCGAGCCCTCATGCTTCGGGCCTACGTGGCGAAAGCGGTGGAACAAATCCCCACGACCGAAGCTTTACGGGCACGGCTCCGCCGGGATCCGGTCTTTCGCTGGATTGTCGGCTATCGGGGCAAGTCGGACATTCCCTCCGCGGCCACGTTTTCCCGCATATTTGACCAAATCAGCCAGTGCACGAGCTTGCAGGCCGTGCATGCGCAGCAAGTGGAGACCGCCCGCGCGCGCCAGATCGTCTCGACCGATGAGGCGGCCTATGACGCCTCGGATGTCCCGGCGTACGAAAAGACGCGTCGGCATGCCGACGCGCAAGATCCGGAACGCGCGAGCTGGGGGCTGAAGACCGGCCCCAAGGGCCAGAAATACCGTTGGTTCGGCTATAAATTGCACCTCGCGGTGGCCGCCGGGAGTCTGTTTCCGTTGGCCGCTCTCACGACGACAGCCAAGATGCATGACGTCAACATGGCGCGTCCGCTGGTGACGATGACCACGGATCGGGATATGGGTCAGCAGACCGCCATTTTTGATGCCGGGTACGATCAAGCCACGCTCTATCAGGATCTCCAAGCGCAAGGTCTGGTCCCAATTATCCCGCTGAATCGCCATGGCGGCGAGGCGCCGGAGGGCCGCGACGATCTGGGGCGTCCCACCTGTTCCATGGGATACACGCTGACGTTGGCGGGATACGACGCGACCATGGCGACCCAAAAGTTTCGGTGTCCCCATGCGACGGGCCATGTCGATTGTCCCATGGGCATGGCCTGGTGTTCGTCCTCCAACTACGGTTATGTACAGAAAATCGCCATTGCCGATGACCCACGCGAGGTGGGGCGCATCGTGCGGGGAACCGCGGCGTGGGATGCGCTCTATGAGTTGAGGACGAGTGTGGAACGAGCGTTCAGCTACCTGAAGGAACAGCTGAATTTACGGACCGTCCGCGTGCGCGGACGGCGCAAGGTCCATACGCATAATCTGTTCGCAGTCATTGCCTTGGCCGCTGCGGTGCTGGCTGCCACCGTGTAGTCCAGACCCGCTGCGTCATACGCCGGTGGTGGGGCGAGCGACCCGGGGTCGTTCCCCGGGCATCGTGTTGCCATGGCGCGCGGCTCATCCCCCCCGAAACATGGTCAGAACGTTGGAAAGGGCATCATCAAGGGGGAGCACTTATCCACAGCCGTGATTTGTCCAGTTATGAAAAACCCTC
>NZ_JABBVZ010000258.1 GCF_012933365.1 Sulfobacillus harzensis
GGGGAGTATGATGAGGGTAACCCTCGACCGAGATCGCATTCACTCTGATGCTACGAGCTCGTAAAGGAGACGGATTCCGGCCATACCGAGCACTCAATACTGTTGCCATCGGCCGGCGGCTTCGCCCCCGGAGGATGAGCACGCAAGGGAGAATTCTTAGACGCTCCATGGCTGTCGGGGGATATTTAAACGGAGGTGTTCGACATGGACGGCCTATTTATCACGCATGGCGCGGGTCTGGACATTCACAAGAAGGTCATCGTGGCGACGGTGCTGACCCCCACGGTGACGGAGACGCGCACATTCGGCACCCTGACGGAAGACCTGTTGACGTTGGGCGACTGGTTGTTGGCGTGTGGGGTCACCCACGTGGCCATGGAAGCGACCGGGGTGTATTGGAAACCCGTCGTGAATTTGTTCGAGGCGCTCGACTTCGAGGCGGTCTGGGTGGTGAACCCCAGCCATATCAAAGGCATGCCGGGTCGGAAGACGGACGTTCAAGATTCTCAATGGATTGCCCATCTTTTACGTCTGGGAGTCCTCAAGGGCAGTTACATTCCGGCTCGACCGCAGCGCGAGCTGCGGGAGGTGGTGCGGTACCGTAAGAGTCTCATCCAGGCACGGGCCACCGAAGCGAACCGCATTCAAAAGGTGCTCGAAGGGTCGAACATCAAACTCGCCAGTGTCATTTCAGACGTGCTCGGGGTCTCGGGGCAACGCATTCTCGCCGCCCTCGCGGACGGCGAAACGGATCCCGTCACGCTCGCCCGCCTGGCGGATGAGCGGATTCGTGCGTCGGAGGAAACCCTCGCGGCCGCTTTACGGGGCCTCGTGGAGCGCCACCAACAGCTCATGCTCAAACTGCAGCTCGCACACATCGCGTTTCTGGACCGGCAAATTGTCACCCTCAACGCCGAAATCGGCCAGCGCCTCGCAAATTTTGACGACGTCCTCGCCCGGTTACAAACCATTCCCGGAGTCGGACGCCGTACCGCCGAAACTATTATCGCCGAAGTCGGGACGGACATGCAACGGTTTCCCTCCGCGCGTCAATTAGTGTCGTGGGCGGGGTTCAGCCCCGCTCAGAAAGAAAGTGCAGGCAAACGTCAGCCCGCGGGAACGCGCAAGGGGAGCAAAGCGTTGCGCGAAGCCCTCGTCGAGAGCGGGCAAGCCGCCGGCAAAACCCGCACCTATCTGGGGGCGGTCTACCGACGGCTTGCCGGACGCCGGGGGAAGAAGCGGGCTGCCGTGGCCGTGGGTCGTCACATTCTGACGGCAACCTACGCAATTCTCAAGACCCCCGGTACGGTGTATCAAGACTTGGGTGCCGATTATTTCGATCAGCGTGATCGACAGGCGATCGTGCGCCGAGAGACGCGTCGCCTGGAAGCGTTGGGCTATCGGGTCACGGTCGCAGAAGTGGCCGCGACCGCGAGCTGACCACCGCTACATGTGTTGTAGTTGCGTCAGTTCAGGCCCTAAATACGGTACAACAAATCTTTTTTCAAGGGAG
>NZ_JABBVZ010000259.1 GCF_012933365.1 Sulfobacillus harzensis
GAGGGTGTAAGATCTTTTGTGTAAACGTTCCCCGCTGCGGTAAAATTAGGAGATACGCGCCATCCAGGCTCTGGGGCTGTTGATGATACCGTCGCCCCCGCCGTCGGCCGTCAAGGTGTGCCCCGGATGGGGCGGCGAAACCGGCCTTGACGCCGCCGGGGGACGACGCTCCGAATGTTTTGCCCCAGAAGCATGGGTGGAGGGGACGAGCGCATTCACATCATAGGAGGTTTACACCATGTCCCTACTGACGCCCGCTCAATTGAAACAGTTCATTGCCGAGAACCACCTGACGTCGGCCCAGGACGTACAGGAGGCGCTAAAAGCCGTGTTTGCGGAGACGCTGCAAGCCATGCTCGAAGGCGAGTTAAACACCCACCTGGGCTACGAGAAGTATGCGATTGATCACAAACAGACCCCCAATAGCCGCAATGGCCGCTCGAAGAAGACCCTGAGCACTCAGTATGGGGACGTGGAGCTCGCCATCCCCCGGGACCGGCAAGGCACCTTCGAGCCGGCCGTCGTGCCGAAGTATCAGACGACGATGCCCGGCATCGAAGACCAAATCGTGGCGCTGTATGCCCGCGGGATGACGACCCGCGACATCCAGGCGCAACTACAGGACCTCTACGGCATGGACGTGTCGCCGACCCTCATTTCCAACGTCACGGACAAGCTCCTGCCCGTCATTCAGGAATGGCAACAACGGCCGCTAGCGGCCGTGTACCCCGTCGTCTTTTTGGACGCGGTCCATTTCAAGGTGCGCCAAGACGGGCGGGTCGTGACGAAAGCTGCGTACATGGTGGTCGGGATCAACTTAGAGGGCTACAAAGAGGTGCTGGGGATGTGGATCGGGGAGCACGAGTCGGCCAAGTTCTGGCTGTCGGTGCTGACCGAGCTCAAAAGCCGCGGCGTGCAGGACATCCTCGTCGTGGCCGTGGACAATCTCACGGGGTTCAGTGAGGCCATTGCGGCCGTGTTCCCCCGGTCGGATGTGCAGAAGTGCATCGTCCACCAGATCCGGAATTCGCTCAAATACGTCGCCCGCAAGGACTTTGCGGCCCTCGCCGCCGACCTGAAGCCGATCTACAAGGCCGACACGGAAGACGGGGCTAAACTCGCCATGGACACCTTCGAGGCCACCTGGGGGAAGAAATATCCGATGGTGGTGCGGTCGTGGCGCGACAATTGGACCGAGCTGATGACCTTCTTTCAGTATCCGCCGGCCTTGCGGAAGATCCTCTATACCACCAATCTCATTGAGGGGTTTCACCGCCAACTACGAAAGGTGACCAAGGCCAAAGCGCAGTTCCCGACCGATGAGGCCCTCGTCAAAATGCTCTACTTAGCGACCCGAGAAGCGACCCGCAAATGGACGACCCGGATCCAAAACTGGGGTGAAATCTTAGGACAACTAGAAATCTATTTCGAAGACCGAGTCCGCCAGCCCTTACAGAATTTGGAGTCTTGAAAAACTGTTTACACAAAATCCTTGACACTCCT
>NZ_JABBVZ010000025.1 GCF_012933365.1 Sulfobacillus harzensis
TAGCAGATTTTGGGATTTTCCGCCAGTATTACTGCCAAAATAGCGCCATCATCCCATTGTTACCGACTATGACGCAGCCCTGCGCTAAATCCGACGCAAAAAGGAGTTCCTCCCAGCATTCGCGAAGTCTTGGTTACCACACCAAACTGCACATGGGAGGAACTTGCGTCATGAGATCACTGCGACAGCCATCCTTATTTTCCGTCGAAGAGGGATTAAAGACAGGGATTCGGTCAAAGTCGGGTTGACCGAAATGATCGGAGCAGACAACTAAAGATTTACGACCGAAATGGGGCATTGGGCCATCCGGGAAAGGCGCTCGGAAAGCATAGGGACCGGACCTCGTTCCTCCTGCCCTGTTTGAGCACGGTATGATGACGGTCCGGCGCCAGGCTGTCTTAGGCGCCAATCACCCGAAGGGCCTGATTTCGGTCAGCATGATATTGACGCGTCGCCTGGGCCAAATTGGGATGGCCGTGGAGTCGGAGTAAGCTCACCGCCCGATTGCGCAGGGTCGCCATCACCCGCGGACCGTGACCGGTCCGGATTTGGGATCGTTCTTCGGCGAACACCACATCGCGAACCCCATGGACTTGATTTGCGAATGCCGAATGCCTCGTTTCTTAGGCGGATCCGTGGCCTGCGCTAACGCACCAGGAGGCCATCCGACCCTTCGAAGGGAACCCTATTGATATCGATGCGCGGCGCGGCCGTCCCCACCAGTTGGGGAAACTCGAAATCGGCCGCCAACCAATACCGGGCTGGTCGCCGCAAGGGTCGCACCCAGACCGTTTTGGGCTGCTTAAGCTCGTCCCATTGCCGGCCAAATCCGCGCGTCCGCCCAAGGAGTTCCCACCCGGCGGTCCGGTAGCACCGTCGACGAAGGTCTCGGCCAATACCACGGAGTGGCCGAAGCGCGCCTGCCAATCGGCGGCGAGACGTCGCGTATTGAGCGCCAGAACCCGGGATGCCAAATTAGGCAGGCCCCGGCCGGGTAAGCCGATGCCGCGGGCCGTCCGACCAGCCAATCCAGGCATCACGGGCCTTGACCTGCAACGCCGCCCTCGCCCACCCCAGTTGGGCGACCCACTCGCCATCGATCGTCGCCAGGCAGCACAACACTTGACCGACCATGTTCGGCCGGCGTAAGCAATGATGGCGCGCCATGAGGTCCATCCACCGCGGCATTTCGTCTTTCGTCACTAAACGGACCTGCGCCCTCCGGACGCGCTCTTTCATGCTATCCGCGGGCGCGTGCGCGCCCGTGTTGAAGTCTCGCATTGGCGTGGTCATACCCTTGGTCTCGCAGACTTTGGGGTTTTCCGCCAGTATTACTGGCAAAATAGCGCCATTATCCCATTGTTACCGACCATGACGCAGTCCTGAAGCGCTGTCGCATGTCTTGTACCGAGCCAATGCGCCGCAGACGGCAGCCGACGAAAGTCCTCAACTGACGCTCTAATACTTGTGAGCCACGCCTGGATCCCCCCTTAGACGAGGGCTCCTGACCTTGACCCTCTTTAGCTTAACTCCCCGGTTAAGCGTATGGCCTCCGGACTTCCCCATCCGGTCACCGCATCCCACCCCGGTCCGCACTGATATCCTTCCACCATGTTGTAGCTGTTGTTGCCCGAGGTAATGTCATGAAATGCCGACGTTCCGCCTAAATTATAGAGGTCGGGATTGGCAAAACCCAAGGGGCCTTTCCTATTTAGCGTGCGGGCTTGATTGATGCAAGCCGCCAGCGCCGCCCATAGAGGGCATGCCGCGGAGGTGCCCCCGATGACGGTGGGGGAGCCTTGAAACACCACGGCATATCCCGTATCCGGATCGGCATTGGCCGCCACATCGGGCACGCCTCGCCCTGGCTTGTCTCCTGCCTTCACTGGCAAGCTAAGACCTGATTGATATGACGGGACTGCAAACACCTGGCTGATGCCGCCGCCCGATGCCCCGTTGTTGTTGGTGTCGGTCCAGCCGGTCTCGGATTGGATCGAGCCATTGGCGTTCAGCACCAAGTGAGTGCCGCCAACCGCAACCGCGTGGGGACAATTGGCCGGCGCGTCAACGTGGGGAATGGGCCAGCCCATACCGTGAAGCCCGTAGGCTCCCTGGTCTCCCGAGGCCACAAAGGTGGTAATGCCCAAGAGCGCCCCTTCCTGCATGGCGGCATCCCATGCCTTCATCTCGGAGGTGGGGAAACGGCTCTCGCCATCACCATAACTAATCGACAGCACCGAAGGCTTATGTGTCGTATCGTGAATGGCGTAATCCAAGGCCTTTAACACCGAAGCACCAAAGGCCTGATCGCTGGTCCCGCTCGACGCCTCGTATACCACCAGCCGGGCTCCGGGCGCCATGGCACCCGCCCACTCCACATCTAATGTGGCCTCCATGTCGTAGCTGTTGACTCCGCCATCGTTAGGCGTTCCATCGACCGACACGAACTCTAGATGCGGCGCCGGAATGTTCATCGATTGCCAAAAGCTCTGGACGTCACTGGTACTGTAGCCATTGGAGAACTCAAGCAGCCCAATCGTTTGCCCAGTGCCATCATATGGACGCGGAAAGCTGTATGCGGTTTTGAGATCTTGCGGAAAGAAGCCTTGCCCACCGTTGGCTAATTGAGCAGAATCGGTAGGCGTACGAAAACGCGGTTCCAACTGTGCCACATTTTCAAGCCCCACAATACCCGCAATCCACGGTATGGCCCAACTTGGCACATCGGGTTCTCGAGACGGTCGATACAGCCGCCGATTCCCATCCTGTCGGTATTCGAATCCCATATCGAAGGTGCGCTCCGCCGCCTCGAAGGTCCCTTCCAGCCATAGAATGAATGGACTCTCAGCGGTCATGGTCAACCCATTGGAGGTTAGCCATTGACGAAGTTTTTCCCGCACGTCGCCGGGGATGCCGTGTTGTTGGCTCAGCTCTTCGCGGGACCAGGCACGCCCTCGGTCACGCATGGCGCGATGAGCCGCCTCAAAGTCAACGGGCGACAGGGCCACACCAATTTCAATGTGATTATGTCCAATGAGAGACGTACTCCAGCCTCCGGGTCGAGAATTGGGCACTAAGTGACCTGACAGTCGCAAAACTCCTCACCACCCTTTCGTGATAGTCCATTCTATGCAAACGCTGGAAAAGGGCTATTCTTGCGGGATGCCCCAAGGCGTCAGGCGGTGGGGCGTTTGCACCTGACAATCCGGGCACAACACCTTGAGATCGATTTGCCCACGCGAGTCCGGCGGAAGTGCATTTGACAGCCCTTCCGAAACCTCCCCGGGCGGCACCTCTTGTCCACATTGACCGCAAATGCGGAGAGCCTTGAACCAGGGAATGGAGGCTGGAGGCAGCAAGTCCCCCATGTCCTGACGATGCGCAAAGACAGGATCGGAAAACGTCCCGGAAGCCAGCGCCCGCTCCAGCGCCGCTCGCCCCACCTTCTCCATCAGGGAGATTTCGCTGTCAAAGGGGTGGGCACGGGTCACGAGTAGCCACAGCGAACGGGGCACAATCACCGAAATCATGTCGGTCCCATCCCCGTGGGGCGATGAAAAGATGGCCCATGGGCCTTCGGGCGCGTCCCCGATCAGATGCAACAAATCCACGTTAGGCAAGAAGAACCCCTCCTCAGGTTTCTCCTCCAGTGTAACAAGAACCAGGATATGGGAAAACCGTTAGAGGTGCATCAGAAGAAATAGGCGAGCGAATGGCGCCTTCAACCACCACAGCCACCAATTGCCATGGGGCTCAGAAGCGCGGGCTAACGCTAATTGATGCTTTAGGCCGTGGACTTCTGCGGTCAGCTGGGTAATTTCCCGACCGTTGGCCGCTAAAATCGCGTAATCGCGGGTGGTGGCCCAGACAAACCCCACTACCAACCCAATGATAAGAGCCAAGAGCCCCAAAGCCACGACCCACCCGAGACGGAGATACCAGGGACGATCAGGTGCCGGTGCCACATGCCGGCGTCGGGGTTCTTCGGGAGTTGCCATAAGAATCCCTCCTCGCGGCAACAAACGTCGTCAGCCGTGGACAATCTTCGGAGGAAGGGCGTAATTAATGGGCGCCGCGCTGCTGAAACACGGCCGGAATCGTCTTGGCCATAATTTTAAGATCCAAGAAGAGCGACCAGCTGTCAATATACTCCATGTCAAGCCGCATCCAATCTTGGAAGTCGATATCGTTGCGTCCAGATATCTGCCAGAGACAGGTGATGCCGGGTCTTACCGAAAGTCGTTTACGATAGTCGGGGCCGTAGAGCTCCACCTCGCTGGGCAAGGCAGGACGGGGTCCCACCATACTCATGTGGCCGACCAACACATTGAACAACTGCGGGAGCTCGTCAATGCTGGTTTTCCTCAAAAACTTGCCAATCCGTGTGACACGCGGATCGTCGGGAATCTTAAAAACGGGACCAGACATGACATTTAGATGGGCCAACTGCCTTTTCAGCTCTTCGGCGTTGGGCACCATGGTACGGAACTTCAAACAAGGAAACTCGCGGCCATTCAGACCCACGCGGCGCTGCACAAAGAAAATCGAGCCCTTAGGGTCATCAATCTTCATGGCAAGCATTACCGCCAGCATCACCGGCGAGGTGAGAATGATGGCCACCAGGGACACGATAATGTCCAGCGTACGCTTGACCAAGGAGCGCGAAGTTTGATGCGCCCGCGAAGAGTCCACCACCAACACCGAGTTGCCGTAAAAGTCGTAGAGGCGCGAACGGTGCGCCAAGGCTCCCATCTCATCCAACACCAACCGCACCTCTTTGCCCTGCTGGCGCGCCATTTGAATGGCTGGCATGAACAAATCCTCCTGAGCCGGCATTGCGATGACCACCGTGTCCACAACGGTGGAGGCAAACAACTGGTGAAGCCGCTCTACAGCCGCCCGAGCCTTATCCGACTCGCCTAGTTCAACCGGGAGCTCATCCACCACCTGCATGCCCGCCTCTGGCACATTAGCCACGGTTTCCGAAAAAATCTTCACCCGTCGGGGATAGCCAACGACGACCAACCGACGCTGATCCCGGCCGCTTAAGCGGAAATGTCCCAAAGACAGCTTAATGACCGAATGGACCACCGTTTGCGCAAGAAACGCCGCCACCGGAAAAAGAAGAAAGATGGCGCGCGAAAACCACGTCGCCTTAAAAACAAAGATAACCAAGGCCATGGCGATGGCGGTCTCGATGCAAGAGACAGCCAACATTCCCATCTCCGCCGGCAGTTGGTTCCATCGTCTCGAATAGCCCCGAAAGTTCAGCTTCAAGGCAAACCACGACACGCCCAGCACCAAGACCGAGAAGGAGAAATACCAGGAAACCAGGCGCACCGTAGCCACAGCCGGATTGAACCAGGACAAGTATGCGTGAACCACAAAAAGATACGCCACGTATGCCGCGGCGGTGTCCACGAATACAGCCAGTTCATCCCAACGATTGGTACGTCCGCGAAACATGAGGGTCCCCTCCTCCATTGCCATTATAAACGTTCGAAGCCATTTCGTAATGAACGGATATTTCCTTCAACGGTTTCACTATCCAAAGAAATTTTTCGCGAATCCCCACCCTTTTTCGGGGGTGCTCTTTGACTATAAGTCAACGTCGTCCTCAAATGCACAATTTATCACCGAATCACCCTGGGGGTTATTTCCCTCGGTTATCACCCCGGCTTGGCTGCCCATAGGATAGAAGGCGGGCGAAGTGGATTTGACAACCTTCGTATATCCGGGTGATGATGAACGCATAACTATAGCGAGGAAGGGGATCGCATGCCAGGGCAGTCGGCGCGATATCTCGGAGCTGCGGTCATACTAGGAATAATGGCCTTAGTGAATTCCGTCTGGTTTCGCCATAACCCCGCGTCGACGGGCATCGCCGTGACCTTGTATGTGCTGATCATGGTGGTCGCCTTCTTTTCCGGTCGTGCGGCGCACCGAGCGCATTGGCGACCCGGTTGGTTCGGGGCTGCCGTCGGCGCTCTATTTGGGGTGCTGGCCGGTCTGGGATCGTTTTTGATTCGCGCCACTAGCGAGGATGTCGATGCGCCCGCACGCGGCATTGCTCGATTGCGTCTGGTGGCTCTGGCCAACTCCCCCGTAGCCCATGTCGTGGTGCTCATCACCGCCGTGCTAACCTTCAGCATCATCAGCTTAATTGTGGCTTCGTTGGCCGCCGCCACCGCCAAAGACCCCGATCCGCACCGCGAGTCCGCCTAAAAGGAAAAGGCTTCCCGCCAGGGGTTGACCTCTCTTCGGGAACTCGGCGTCGCGGCCGTAAAAAAGCGGGAGTCCAGCGCCTCAATGACCTCCATGACCGTGAGCCTTGAGAGCAGGCGGGCCCCAGGCCAATCACCCAGTTGTTCTTCCATGACCGGCAAATTTCCGGCCACAACCGGCGTTCCGAGACGCTGAGCCCACATTGCGTCCCACCCCAAACTATCCTGAAACTGGGGAGCCAACAGAACATCGGCCGCTCGCAGCGCCAATTCCCATGCATCCGACGGATGCCAGGTGGTTTGAACATCCATCGCTTGGGCGTAGGCTTGAAAGCGGGCCCGGTCGGGACCGTCGCCCATGAGCCAGAGGCGCCACCCTGGCGTCTGGCGGCTTAACTCCGCCAGGGCATTGATGGCTAAATCCACCCCTTTAACTGCAGTCATGGGCCCCAACACGGCGACCGTGAGGCCCTCACTCTGGGGAGCAGGCTCTGACGTCGTGGCGGCGGGGAGACTGGGCGCATCCACCAGCTGAATCCGGGAGGGCAGCACCAGCCCCTCTTGGACGAGCTGCCGCAGACGCCAACGGCTTGTCGCGACCACACGCTGAAAGCGTTGGTAGGTGGTACTAGGCATGAGATTTCCTCCGCGGGTGAACAGGATCAAGGGACGGTTCTCTCTAAGAGACCGTATCCCGTCCAACACCGGTGGCTCCTCATCAACCGCAACCCACTCGGCATCGCTAATCCGATCGGCGAGGCGGCGGCTCCAGGTCCATCGGGGCCGCCCCTGAAAAAGGGGATTATCCACCTGAAGGGATGAGGGCCATGCCATGGGGACGCCGTCTTCGGCAAAGAGAGGCACAATCTCAAGTGTCCGGTTGTCCCCATTTAGCTCCCAGGCAGCACCGAGGGCGGCTAGCGTCCCCTCATTCCAGGAATTGTCGCGAACAATCCATATCGCACTCACAAAACTCCGGCATCCTCGCGAAAGTACTGATAGGTCATGGCCAGTCCGACGTTCAGATCCACGTGGGCTTGAAATCCCCAGGCGCGAGCCCGGGCGGTGTCCAAAAGGCTATGGCGAATGTCTCCTGGCCGTTCGGGGCCATGCGCAATATCCCGGTCATCAAGACCGGCTATCGAGGCCAAACGAAGCCACACCTCATTTATGGATACGGCCTCGCCGGTGGCGATGTTCCGCACCCCGCCCGATGCCGGGTCTCCCAACCGATGGCAAAAAGCCCGGGCGACATCTTGAACGGCAATGAAGTCGCGCGTTTGCTCGCCATCCCCGAAAATTTGCGGCTTGGCGCCCTGAGCCAAGGCTTCGGCAAACACGGCGACCACTCCGCCCTCGCCCTGAGTGCGTTGGCGCGGTCCGTACACATTGGCCAGGCGCAGCACCGTGCCAATCAGGCTGGAGTGCAAGGCCTCATAGGCGATATAGGTTTCACCAATCCACTTGTCCAAGCCGTAGTAGGACAGGGTTTGACCCGCCCGCTCTTCCGCCAGCGGCAAATGCGGATCGTCGCCGTACACGGCTGCCGAGGAGGCGAAGCGGAACTCCCGGGCTTTTAATCGTTTCGCCGCCTGCAGCATGGCCACCGTTCCCAACACGTTCTGCCGCACATCATTTTCCGGGTGCGCCTCCGATTCCGGCACACTAATTTGGGCGGCTAAGTGAATGACGGCATCCACGGGTCCGACCTCGTCCACCCAAACGCCCCAATCCAACACGTCCCCTTGTATAAACCGGGCAGCGGGGTTCACAAAGCGGCGCTGGCCGTGTGACAAGTTGTCGACCACGACCACCTCGGTATCGGATTGCCGCAATAACGTGTCCACCACATGTGAGCCAATAAATCCAGCCCCACCGGTCACCAAAACCCGCACTATAACGCTCGTCCTTTCGTAGCCTGTTGATACACGCTCAAATAATGTTGGGAAATGGCCTCCCAACGAAAAACCTCCGCGTAGTGCTGGCCGTTTTCCGCCCGCTGGTGCAGGGCCACCGGGCTGTCCAACGCCTCCTGGATGGCCACACGCCAGGCTTCAACATCATCGGGCGGAACCAGCACCCCATAGTCTCCCACCACCTCGCGGACGGCTGGCGTGTCACCAGCGATTACCGGCACCCCCACAGCCAAGGCCTGTGCTGGCGGCATCCCGAACCCTTCGTAGCGGGAGGGATAGACAAACAAATCGGCACTATGATACAAGGCCACCAATTCGCTACGGTTCACAAAAGGCGTCACCACAGCGCGCCCTTCGATCCCCTCTTCCGCTAGTTGGCGCCGAATGGCTAGATTGTCCTTGGCGCCCACCAACACCAGTTCGCCTTCCTTAACACGCTCAAACACTTGGGCTAGCGCCCGAATGAGCGTGGGGACATTCTTCCGTTCATCATACCCACCGACATATAAGATCCGCGGCCGCCGCCGAAGCCCAAAACGCCGCGCCACGCTCCCCGCCCGCTCAACATCTAAATCCCCATAAAAATCGGCATGCACACCGTTGGGAATCACGACTGTCCGGTCGGCCAAGTCGGGGAAAACATCCCTCAAATCAGCCATGGTGGCCTCGGAAATGGCCACCAGACGATCCGCGTAGCGGAGTCCCCGTTCAACGTGCGCAAAATATCGGCGCTCTTTCAAATTATGCCGGTAGCTGGCCAACCGATACGGGATCAGGTCATGGACCGTCACCACCGTGGGTATCGCCAGTTGGACCTCCGGGTGGGCCATAAAGGGAATATGCAATACATCGAAATCCCCGGGAACCCGCCGCACACCGTAATATTCCCACCACCACTTAGCTAGTGGCGATGGCTTGGGACGGATCTCCAGACCGAGTCGGGGCTTGTCGGGCAACAGGGCCTGGCCGGACCGCCCGACACCCGACACTTGGACACCAGCCCGAGCCAGTCCATAAACCAATCCCTCAATATATTCCTCGGTTCCCGTGCGGAATCCGGCGGTGTTGGAGATGTCGAGCGCGACTTTCATGACGGGCCTCGCTTCCCTGTCCCAGTTCTCGCCTTATTCTAACCCAAAACCCGAAACCGCGCCGAGCGGGCCTAGAGCTGCGCGGTAAAAGCGTTCACGAAAAATCTCGGGTCGAAAATTTTCCGCGTGGGCGCGGATCGCCTGGGCATCCCAAGACATCTGATCGGCCGCCTGTATGGCGCTCACCAAGGCGTCTACCGTCTGCTCCGAGAACAGCCAACCGGTCTCCCCATGCACTACAGTGTCCAAGACGCCACCCCGTCCATAGGCAATTACCGGGCGGCCAGCCGCCTGCATTTCCACCGGGGTGATGCCGAAATCCTCCTCGCCCGGGAACAAAAGCGCCTTGGCCTGACCCATCATGTCGGCCAATTCATGGTCTTCGACACGTCCGGCAAAACGAACGGTAGGACCCGCTAGCTTCTCCAAGGCTCGGCGCTCGGGCCCGTCGCCTGCCACCACCAGCGGCAGTTTCAGGCAATTGCAAGCCTCCACGGCCAAATCGAATCGCTTGTAGCTGACCAGCCGTGAGAGCACCAGATAATAGCGCCCGGCATCATTCGAGGGGTGGAAGCGGTCCACATCGACCGGCGGAAAGATGACCTCGGAATCGCGCCGGTAATGTTTTTGAATGCGCCGTTGCACGGCCGTGGAGTTGGCCACCAGCTGATCCACCCGGTCAGCGCTCAAGCGGTCCCATAAGCGCATGTAATGAAACACCGGCCCCATCAACTTTTTAGAGATGCCGCGGGCTTCCCGCTGGTGATATTCGTGATACAAATCCCAGGCATAGCGCATGGGTGTATGCACATATGACACATGGCGAGTCTCAGCCCGGGTGACCACGCCTTTGGCCACCGCCGCCGAGGAGGAGATGACAAGATCATAGCCGGACAGGTCAAATTGCTCCATGCCATACATCAGAAAAGGCAAGTAGCGATTATACCAGCGCTCGGCCCGAGGAAAGGATTGCACGAAGGTCGGGATGATGGTACGGCTTTGCAAAAAGGGCGAGAGGCGGGCGCGGTTGACCACACCGGTATAGATGGGCGCCTCGGGAAAAAGGCGCGCCATCTCCTCCAGCACGCGCTCGGCGCCCCCCATTGTGACCAACCAATCGTGAACCAGCGCGACCCGCATTTACTGGCTCTCGCCTGACCTGCGGCGCGCATTAAGTGCCCATACGGCGGCCAACGCCAGCAATAGGGGCACAATGACACCGTGGTCGATCATAAAGTCGACCCAGTCGTGGACCACAAAGGACACAATGGTGCCGAAGGCTCCGATGCCCAACGCCAATTCAAACGGCGACAGCTTACGCACCTTGGTCACCACACCGGAAACGGCATTTTTCAACCAGGACCATTCCAGCCACAGGGCCGCGACAATGCCGAGCACACCAAGATCCGCACCCCACTCCAAATAGAGGTTGTGGGCCATAGGCGGAGCAGAAACCAAGCCCGGAACCGGATGCAACACCACATAGCGGTGGAATCCGCCAAGCCCAACGCCCAACACCGGATGCGACTTAATGGCATTCAAGGCGGCTTTCCAAATCAACAGCCGCTGGTTGGTATCAAAGTGGTGCTTAGGGTGGAACAACGCGGTCACCGTGCTGCGAGCCCGCTCGCCCGTGCTCTGATAACTAATAATGGCCGCATGATGCGACAAGTTGGTCTTACCCAACAAGTCCACAACCACGAACAGCAATATCGGCACAATGACGGCGGGAAACACGAACTTGCGGTTAATCATGGTTTTGCCCCGGGCCACCCATGCCAAGACCCCCATGAAGAATACCGCAGCAACCGAGGCGACCCAAGCGCCCCGCGAAAAGGAGTCAATCACCCCGAGAGCGATCAACACTAAAGCAGCCCACGTCCACCCATTCTTGACCCATTTGGGGCCATACGCCAACAAGGCCGCAGCAATGGGGAAAACCATGGCTTCAAAGCCGCCAAAGGCGTTAGGCTGACCAAAAACAGCATCGGCTCGCACGTGATGGGTATCCACCACATTGGAAGCCGGACCCACCTGGAACAAAAACTGATACAGCCCGTAGATGGAGAGGAGGGCGGCAATCCCGAACAGAGCCACAATGACGGGCTTCCAGGCGCTTTCATCCAAGTCCGCTTGCCGCCCGACAGCCACCACCACAATAAAGAACTCCACATATTCTAAAATCTTTATGATGGTGGTGCTGTGCGACAATGTGGTCGCTAGCGACAGGACCGACAGAATAATCAACAGCGCCAAGGGGCGCCAAAATGGGCTCTTCGCGAAGCGATCCCAAAGCGACGCGCCCGAATCGCGGACCGTATCGACCACCAGCTTAATGGTCATGATAATCGCCATCATGTCCGACAAATTGACGTGATGATGATGCAGTGTCAGTCCCAATGGAAACGGCGACGCGATGACATACACTGCCAGAGCCGCCGGAAGGGACCGAACAGCCAACCAAATGTAGCCAATCAAAATGATAAGAGCCCCAATAGGACCGGAGAAAAATGCTAATACGGTGCCGAGAGCCATCATCACCGCCGGTCCGATTAAGGCGCGCATATCAATGGGCGACGGCGCCCGTAGTTCCCTTGCCTGTTGCACCGTATTATCCTCCTTGAGAAACGTGATCGTAGACCGCCCGGGTCAACCGGGCAGCCCTTTGCCATGTCAACTGATGCGCCCATGATTGAGCCTTTTCTGTTTTGGCCTGAACCTCCGCACCACCGTCTAAAACCTGCAGCATAGCGTCAGCAATCGATTCCGGGTCCCGAGGTTCGACAGCCCAAACAGCGTCCTGGCCCACTTCCGCCAAGGCGCCCTGACGCGAGGTCACCACCGGAATTCCATCCCACATCGCCTCTATCACCGGCAAGCCAAATCCTTCGTAGAAGCTCGGGTATACCAACGCTACAGCATCACGGTACAACGCGGCCAAGGTATCCTCTGAAACATATTGAAGAAACTTGACGTTCTCTGCAACCCCAAGTTTTTCCGGCAATTCCAACGTCTCGGTGTACATCCAGCCCAGCCTCCCCGCGATGAGCAAATCCGGCATGTCCTCCCGGCGCTGCAACAACAAATGGTACGCCCGTATCAACCCTGCAAAATTTTTCCGCGGTTCCACTGTTCCAACCGCCAAAAAATACGGGCGGGGATGAACCCGATGATCGGGCGGCGTGCCGCGTTGCTTGACACCGTGCCAAATAACCGTGATGCGATCCGGGTCAACCTGCAAAATGTTGACCAGGTCCTGCTTAGTGGCTTGGCTGGGTACAATGATATGCTCGGCACGCTGCACGGACCTTTTCATCAACATCCGCTTGCCTTGAGCCTTGGATCGCGGAAACACCTCCGGCATGACGAAAGCGGCCAAGTCATGAACCGTCATAACGATCCGTGGCAGCTGACGAACCAGGGGAATCTGATAGTCGGGAAAGTGTGCCACATCATAGTGCGAACGAAGCAACAACCCCGGCAGCACCCCCTGCTCAAACCAGAGCCGCTGTCGGCTGGTGCGAAGGCCGCGGGCTCGATGGGGTTTCACTCCGGGCACCTCCACATCCGGGCGAAGCCACATCTCCACCTGGTCTTGGGGAAAGAGTTCCGCATAGGCGGCCATTAACTCGCGCACATATTGTCCAATGCCGGATGCGGTCTGATCGAGAATAAGCCCATCCACAACGATGTTTACGATAACCGCCTCCTTTCCCCTCGAGTCATGGTCAATGCCGCCCGGAATGCAGCGTGGCGGTCCTTCAGTCCGCCGGCTTTAATCCCCGCCTTAAGGACACGTGAACCGTACAGGCGGGCCAACCATGCGGACCGCTGGACAAACCCCAGGTTCTTTCGCGCAAACCGCACGTCATTTAAAATGACGTCCTCGGCCACTGGAATAGTACGGTCCCGCGTTCCCCCTTGCGGCGACGACAAGTGGTAGAGCCAGGCCTCCGCTGAAAACCATAACTGGTATCCCGCCCGCTTCACGCGAAAGGCGACGTCGGTATCTTCCCGATAGGCGGACCGCGTGTAAGCCTCGTCAAATCCCCCAATATCGCTCAGCACGGAGCGTACAAACGACATATTGCAGCCGCGCACGCTTTCTGCGGCCCCGCTTCTCTCCGTGCCAAATCCCGGTTCACGGGTGCCGAAGTATCCCAGCCAACCGACGCGTTTGTCCACCGTAAGCGGCGGCCGATCAGGCTCCAGCACGCGTCCGGCGGCCGCGCCCACCCCCGGCCTGGAGAGCGCGTCAACATGATGCTGAATAAACTTCGCATCGGGAATGCGGACATCGTCGTCCACATAAATGATGTAGGACCCCGTCGCGCGTTGAAGACCGATGTTGCGCGCCCTCGTCAACCCCGGTTTATCCGTCCGAATCCACTGGCCTCGGCCACTCGCCCCAAACTCGGTCAAAAAGGCGGCAACATCCGGGAGATGGTCGGGCGTTTGGTCGATGACCAACACCTCGAAATCCGGATAGTCCTGCTGAACAAGATCCTTAATGGTGTCAACCAGCATCTCTTCCCGATTATAGGTCGCCACCACGACCGTCACGCGCTCAGCCATTTCGCCATACCGTCTCAATCCGTTCCGCCACCGTGGGCCAACGATACTTCTGGGCTTCTTGATAGGCGTTCTGGCTCATATGCCAGGTGCGATCCGGCTCGCGAACAAAGCGGAGCATCATCTCAGCCAACTCGTTAGGGTTGTCGTGTATCACTAAATCTCCGGTTTCCCCAGGACGGATAAATTCCGGCATGGCCATGCGGTTGGAACCGATGACGGGAACTCCATAGGCCATTGCTTCTAAGAAAGCGATGCCATACGCCTCCCATAAGGAGGGCAAGACGAACGCCGTGGCGGTGGCGAGCTCCCGAGTGACCACCGACGATGGCTGTGGACCTAGCCACGACACCCCAAGGACGTCCGTGGACCGCGCCTCGGGACCGATGATTATCAACTGGGCGTTCGGCATCTCTTGGACAACACGGCGCCAAGCCTCCAGGACCAAGGGCCCGCCCTTTCGGTCAAAATCGCGTCCCACAAAGAGAAACCGACCCCGTTCGACATTGGATGGCTCATAGGGGTTGGATGCAGGCCATGAACTAATATTAGCCCCAGCCCCCACCCAATGAACCCGCTCTTCCGGGATCCCATGCGCAATCATGCGCTCCCGAATCCACTGACTCATTGTAAAGATGCCGGCGGCTCGCTCAAAAACCTCCGTCTGATGATCGGCCAACAAGTGTAGGAGCTTTGATGGAAAGTGGTCATACATAAAGGTTGGCAGTCCTGCATCACGAAATTCCATCACCGTACGGTAGTCCAAATCACGATAAAAGTAATGTGGCGCTTCGCTTAAAATGACCCCATCGCCAAAGACGAAGGCCGGCACCTGGCGGAGATTATCCGGCATGCGAACAGCGCGATAGGTATCGGGATGGAGTGAGGAGTACGCACGAAAGCGTCCCCCTTTAAATTCGAGGGTCCTCAAAATGGGAACAATCTTCCGAATGCGCGGGACTTCCAAACTTAGCGGGATAAGTTCATAGCCTCGATTGGTCAATGCTTGGCCAAGATGTTCAACCGTTCGGTTGAGGTGCCGCCCGTACACCCATACGAGTCGGTTCACCGTATCCCCCCTTTTAGTCCCCTCAATTTTACCAGACCACAATTTGCCGCAAAAACAGATGGTTTCCAAAGCAGGAAAACCGACACAACCCGGCAAATATCCTTTCGTTATGACAAACACCCTCAGGACTGTTTTGCCCACTTTTAGGAGGTTCTCGATTCATGCGTGTCCCCACATTTAACCATAAACGATCCGCCATCGCCCTTGTTGCTTCGTCACTGTTGCTTGCTCTTATGCCTTCCGTGGCGGCTGCGCAATCGGGGCCCGCAATCTCCGGCTACAGCGTCAATGCCTCAGACACCGTGCTGACAATAAGTGGAACCAATTTCGGGTCCCAAATTTCTGGCGACACCGTCACCGTAGACGGAAGTCTCGTCGGCGTCACCAATTGGACTGACACGAGCATTCAGGTCTCATTGCCTTCCAATGCCGGCCCGGGAACCATTACCGTGACCGCCGGCGGACTTTCCTCCAGCGTCCCCTTCTCTGGGGTGGAACGCGGTTTCTATACCCTTTCTGCGAATGGAACGGTCACCGCTCATGACAATATGAAAACCTACGGAGATCTCAACACCCTGGGAGTGGCCGGGCAGTCGCCCGCCATCCAGTTGGTCACAACCCAGGATGGCAAAGGTTATTGGATTCTCACCCAAAATGGCAATGTCTACGCTTTTGGCGATGCCACCAACTTTGGATCCCTAGGCCAGTCCATCACCGCCGTCGGCATGGCGGTGCTGCCCTCGGGTCAAGGCGCCTATGTCCTCGCCGACAATGGGACCGTCTATACATTGGGACAAGCTGTCAACTATGGAAACGCCCCACCAGGGACCCAGGCGGTAGCCATTGCGACCACCTCGGATGGCAACGGCTACTGGATTCTCGGCCAGGATGGCGCAACCTATAGCTTTGGAGACGCCCCAAGCCTTGGAACGGCGGCGCGCCCGGTGGCCTCCGCCCCGCCCAGTCTCACCAACAATACGCTAGTTCGCGTCGGCACGACAGACCCCGTCTTCCTCTACAAAGATGGCGCCCTCTATCACATTCCCAGTGTGCAAATCTTTTCCGGTCTGGGATACGCATGGAAGGACGTCCAGTCTTTTCCTAGCCTCAAAGGCTACACTGTCGGACTACCCATGGTGGTGCCCTTCCCTGATGGCACGCTCATCCAAGCTGAGGGTCAAAATCCCGTCTATCTAGTGGAAAACGGTGTCTTGCACTGGATTACCAATTCCAGCACATTCCTTGGCATGGGCTATAATTGGAGTGAAATCACCAAAGTCCCCAGCATCCAGACAAACTGGCCTACCGGATCGCCCATTTCCAGCCCCTTTACCTATCTGCCGGATGGGACCCTGTTCCGTATCGGCAACACCAATCCCGTATACGTCATCAACAACGGCCAAATTCAACACATTGCCTCGGTCAGCGTTTTTGATGCCATGGGCTATAGCTGGTCGGAGGTCAAGTCGCTGAGCACGATGCCCAGCCTCCCTCAGGGCCCCGCCCTGACCAGCCCGACAGCGGTCATGGCCAACGGCACGTTGTGGCGGGTAGGCAACACCAACCCCGTGTATGTGTATGAGGACGGCGAGCTTCGCCACATCCCGTCGCTCAGCATGTTCAATGATCTTGGGTTCCAGATGAGTCAGGTGCGATCCGTGTCCTCCATTGCCAACATTCCCACGGGTCCTGATTTGGGCAGCACCAGCGTGCCGCCAGCCGTCACCGTCAATGCGGTCTCCTTCGCCCCCACGCCCGACAACCAGGGACTTTGGGTGTTGTTTCAAAATGGAACCGTCGCCACGCTGGGCGACGCCACCAATTTCGGCCAACCGTCAATCTCCGCTATGACGGGTAAGACAGCTGTCGGTCTCACGGTAACACCGGACGGCGGCGGCTACACCATTCTCGCAAGTGACGGGGCGACGTTCTCCTATGGCGACGCGAAATCCGCGGGATCGAATCCAGGAACGGTCAGTCTAGCCATGGATACGGCGCCCAGCACCACGTTCCTGTCGATGGCCTATGGGAGCTTCATGCCCCACTATGACGGCTCCTACAGCACCATGGTCAACAATGCCGACGCCCTCTCCGTCATTAACCCCACCTGGCTCTATGACCAGCAAAACCCGGTGACCAATCAGTGGGGCCTGACCACCCCTCCCAGCGGCTTTGAAACGGTGGTCAACGAGGCCCACAGTTTGGGCATTCAGGTTTGGCCGCAAATCGGGTCAATCTCCACGGCGCCGTTTGCCACGTCGCAGCAGGACCAGACCACCGTGAATCAAATTGTGTCCGCGGCCGTGAACGACAACTTTGACGGGGTGTCCATCGACTTCGAGCCGCAAAAATTCAACGGCATGTCTCTCAGCCAGGCGGAGCAAGCGTTTGACACGTTTATCTCCATGCTGGGGCCCGCCCTGCATCAAGCGGGCAAGAAACTCATGGTGAACGTGTATGCGTCGGCGTATCCCAACACCCTGTTCAATTACGATGTCTTGGCGCAATACGCCGATTACATCAATATCATGGACTACCCCGATCACAACTACTCCACCGGCGCGGGCTCGACATCGCCGCTTTGGTGGGCGAAGCAAGTGATTCAAAACGCGATTCAAGGCGGTCTGAGCCCCTCACAAATTATTATGGGACTCGCGCCTTATGGACATTTCTGGCAGTACAACAACACCTCAGGAATTGTCGGGGAAGGCGACGTGTACGACACTCAGGCAGCGAGCCTCTTGTCTTCCAATCCCAACATCGTGCCCGTCTGGGATCCGGTGTCAGGTGCGGAGGTGTTCATGACGAACGAATATCTCAACAGCAATGGCACATGGACAGCGCAGTCGAGCGCCATGGCTCAAGCGCCGGTTCCCCCCACGGGAGGATATACGACCCAATACGAAACGAAGTCCTTGAACCCGGTGAAAAATCTCCAGGGGTTACTTAACTATATCCTGTTGCGTTATGCTGTTGAGCACAATCAGTCGACGCCCAACTTCCTAACTCAGGATGGCGCCTATGGACCCTTGACTTCGGCGGCGGTGGCCTTGTTCCAACAGGACTTCAACGTCACCGGCGATCCATCAGGAGTCTACGGAACCAATACCGAGGCCGCGTTGAAGCAAGTGATTCAGGACTGGAACATCGGCCAATATCAGTATTGGGTGGACACCACGCAGTCGGAGCAGGAACGAATCCAACAGGTGGCGCTGGCCGATGGGGTGGCTGGAGTTGATCCGTGGCGCGTTCCCTTTGAAACGCCCGACTACTGGACGATGTTGAGCCAAACCGTCAGCATTACCCACTTGGGGGAATAGGAGGACTCTGATGACAAAACAACTCGTATTATGGGGCAGCATGGCGCTCATATTGGCGGGCGCGACAGCTGGTTGCGGCCATCAGGCCAATATCAGTTCCGGCCCTCACCATCCCAAACATCACCAGACCCAACCCACCCCATCACCTACGGCCAATACGACGTCCAGCACCGCACCGCCCACGTCGTCGTCAACTCCGGTATCGGTAAGCCAAAGCTCGTCCACGCCGGCACCCTCCGTATCGATTGGCACCGGCGGCGGAGTCGGCGGCACCAATGGGCTTAGAGCCACCGTCCTATCGGTCACCGCTGAGGGCCAGGTCAACGTCAATGGCTCCACGGACAACCTCTATCTGATTCGGTTGAGTCTCAAGAACATGACCACCTCGGTTATCCCGTTTGCGTTAAATGACGTGTCAGTCGTGCCATCGGGATCTCAGAACGGGGCATCGCGGAACGACTATAGCCTGAAGGGCGTCACCCAGCAAAACTCGCTCTTCCCCTATCCCATCGTTCCTCAGCATGCATCAGCCGTAGATGTCATGGTACAGTCGAACCAAACGGCCACCGGTGTGTTCACGGTCGAGGTGCCGCCGGCCTCTCGTTATGCGATCCGTGTGAGCGGGAGCGCGTCGCCTATCGCCACGTTTACCGAATAGCCGCCTCAACTCCAAAGAGCCCCGCTCGCCGGGGCTCTTTTGCCGTGAGGATTGAGCCTCGCGTCTGAGTAGAGTATGATTCCCGAGAGGTGACCGTGTGAGACTGACGGTGGTCATGGCAACCTACAACGGGGCGCGCTATCTGCCCGAGCAGTTGGACAGCTTAGTCCGCCAAACTCGTCTGCCCGACCAAGTGGTGGTGTCGGATGATCATTCCACCGATGCAACCTGGGAGGTTCTAGAAGCGTTTGCCCATCGGGCGCCATTCGCGGTGCGCCTAGTGAGAAACACCGGGGACAAGGGGTATGTCCACAACTTCTTGAACGGACTCAAAGAGGCGGACGGAGATATTATCTTCTTGAGCGACCAGGACGACGTGTGGTTAAAGGACAAGCTAAGCACCGTCCAAGCCGCCATGGAGGACGCGCACGCCTCGCTGGCGGTGCACGCGGCCCGGGTGGTCGATCAAGATTTAAATCCCCTGGGGCGGCTCTTGCCGCGCATTCCCCGTTCAGCAACCGCTCCGGCCGGGGACCTCGGTGATGGACCGCTTAAGTCATTTCCCTTGGGATTTTGCCTCGCCTTTCGCCGCACGGCGGCGGTGTGGGCCCTGCCACGCCTTCAAGACTACCCAGAGACATTTCGGTTTTACTTTGGGCATGAAATCCCGCTGTATTGGGCTTCGAAGGCACTCGGGCCAACGGTCTATTTAGCGCAGCCGCTGGCGCTCTATCGACGCCACGGCATGAACGCCAGCCGAGGCATGGAGCCCCCGTCCGCAACCCAAGCCTTAATCCAAGGGGCGGATGACTATGCCCAATTCGCGCACCATCAACAAATCCGCGCCGATTTCGCCGCCTGGCTAAGACAGCAGAACGCGCCAAATCCTCATGAGCGCATTGATGCCTTCTTGGAGTCAATGGAGCGTATCAGCAAAGCACGCAGCGAAAGCATGGAATATCGTGCCGCCTTATATCGCGAGCCGAACCGATTGCGCCGACTGCAAGGGGTCTTGCGTCTGGCTTGGCAGGGCGGTTACGGGTCGCGATCTCGGGGGGCGCTGGGCTTGAAGAGCTTGGCTAAGGACGTTGCCAGCCTCATGAATTCGCCAAGGAGGCCGTAACCTTTGCCCGACAAGCGCACTCCTAGCATCGGCCGATCAGCGACGCTGGTTTTTGGCTTCAATCTCATCAGCAAACTTGGCGGGTTCATCCGTCAGTTTGCCATGGCGCTGATGTTTGGCACCGGCATGGACAACGACGCCTGGTTAATCGCCTCCGCCCTGCCCAATCTATTATTTGGGGCGATTGGCGGCGCCATCACCTCAACGGTTGTGCCGCTCTTGGCTGAGGCTCGGGCTCGTGTAGACGATGCTTGGCGGCAAGCCTTTATTCAGCAGGCTTTTTGGTCAGTCCTGGCCATCGGATTGGCCATTTCCGCCGTCGCCGAGCTGCTTGCCCCCATTTTGATCCATTTGCTGGCTCCGGGGTTTCACGGACGAAAACTTGTCATGGCTGTCTCTATGGCCCGGGTGGTTCTCCCCACCCTGATGCTGCAAACGACCGGCGGTGTGCTGAGCGGCATTTTGCAGGAATCAGACCAATATGCCGCACCGGCCAGCGTCCCCGCTCTGACCAATCTGATTCGCATCGTCGGTATCGTCTTGTTGTCACGACTTATGGCACTTTGGGGATCGCCTAAAATTTTGGGCGTGGCGGTGGGTTTTACGCTCGCCACCGTGTCGCAATTTGCCATTCTGTTGCCGGGCGTACGTCGCGCGGGTGTGCGTCTTCGCGTTCCCCGCCGCTTTGATCACCCGCTCTTAGGGAAAATGGGGCGCATGGCGCTGCCCTATATCTTGAACTTCTCCGCCAGCAGCATCGAGGTGGTGATCGACCGGGTGCTCTCCTCCTACCTGGTGGTTGGCAGCATTGCCGCCATCAACTACAGCTATACCTTAGTCCAGGTACCCTTGACCATGTTTTTAAATCCCCTCATCACCCCCCTCCTGACCCGTCTATCGCAGTTCCATGCCCGAGCCGAGCACGGAGCCTTCCGTCGGCTCAGCGAAGACGGACTGGGGGTGGTGTGGATGCTGCTCGCCCCGATTACCGTCTGGTTTGTGATGCTGCGGGTTCCGATTTTGAACATCATCTTTCAACATGGCGCCTTTAACGCCCGTTCCACTGCACTCACCTCCAAGACGTTGCTGGCGTTCGGGCTAGGTCTACCGGGATTCGGGATGGTCCTATATTTCCGCAATTTGTTCTTTGCCCAGCGCGATACACGGTACCCGGCCATTTTTGGACTCATTGCTGTAGCTTGCAATATCGCCGGGGACTTAACGCTGGTGCATCCCCTGCAAGCCGAGGGACTATCCTTGTCCACCAGTATTGCCAACTGGATTAATGCCATTCTGCTAGCCAGCCTGCTCTACCGCCGCGGGGTCCTGCAATGGGCTCGCGTGACCCGATTGGCCGCTCCCGTGGCTAGTGGCCTGGCCATCATGGCAGGGGCGCTATGGGGTCTTATGACGCTCCTGCCCTTCAATCCGCACCATCGATGGCTGACCGTCATGGACGCGGTTCTGTGGGTCGCTGTCTCGGGCATCCTCTATCTCGGCGTCCTCAAAGTCATGCGTTTCAGCAGCCTGGATTTGATCTTAAGCCGTTTGAAGCGGCGTGTTCCCGGGTTGGGTTAGGAGGACGCATGAGGGGGCAACATTCGACCGCAGAGAACTCTGCCGACCCCGCCGGCAAATCATACCAGCCCATAGCATGGCTGGTGTTGATGAATACGCTGTGGGCGGTGGGCTACCCCGTCACCGACATCGCTCTTAAGGCTGGCCTTGATCCAAGCCTCTTAGCAGCCCTACGCCTGGTGACCGCCTTTTTGCTGCTCGCCCCCGAGCTCCGTCGGGTTCGCCGTTGGTCGGGACGCCTACTGGGGTTTTCCGCGTTCTTGGGACTCATCGGATTTTCCATTCCCATCTGGCTTCAGATTATTGGCTTACATGGCACGGATCCCGCCATCGCCTCCATCTCCATATCGCTTGAACCTCTCGTCACCATTCTGGGCGCGGCTCTGGCAACCCGCCTAGGCGTGCCCTGGTGGCAACAAGCCGCGCTAACGCTCGCCGTTCTAGGAAGCTGGATACTTACCGGAGAACCACGCCCAGGCCACTTGAGCCATTTAGGCGGCGACGCGGCCCTGATTGCCTCGGTCGCATGCTTCGCCGTCTATAACGTGTACTCACAACATCTCTCGCGTTCGGTCGAGGCCGGCCCCGCCGCCGCTCTGACCTTTGGATTCGGCGCACTAGGGAGCGTCGTCATCTGGGCTTTAGTCGGCGCCCCGGTGCCAAATCACGTCTCCTGGCCCATGATTTGGTCCACCGCCTTCATGGCGCTATTGGCCACAGGACTCGCTTATTGGCTCTGGCTGCACGTCGTTTCCCGCCATTCGGTCACCGTCTCTGCCTTGTTTCTTTATGTGCAGCCGCTCCTCGGCACCCTGCTGTCCCTCATCTTGGGTCAATCGCCCTTAACCTTGTCGCTCATCTTGGGCGGTCTTCTCCTCCTGCTCGCCATGACTCTTGGCCAAGAAGCACGTCCTACCTGGCTTGCACTGTGGCGGTTCAAGGGTTAAACACTAATTTGATGATGTTATTAGCTCGCTCGCTAAAAAGCCGGTATCCGTCAGGGGCGGCACCAAGGGGCAAATGATGCGTGACGACGGTCCCCGGCCGTACCGCCCCGGCAATCACCAGGTCGCGGAGATGCCGGGTGTATTGGCGGTCATTGGTCCGTCCCATGCCGACGGTGACGCCCTTTTCAAACAGGAGCCCCCACGGAACACGAAGGCTTCCGTCGGCGCCCTCTCCGCCGGTCGGTTTGGCATCCTTTTTGACGTAGACTCCCATTACTCCCAGATGCCCGCCATCGTTGACCAGACGCGCCATGTCCCAAATGACTTGATTGGGCTTTTCCACGGCCGGATTATCCACATCCAACGCCTCAAACCCCACGGCATCAATGACCGCATCCACCCCATCCAATGCCATTTCTCCGGGGGGCAATCCGTGGCGGCGGCGATATGTGCGTATGGCGCCAACCGGATCGCCCTCACGAAAATCAATGGGAATCCCCCCTAATTCCCGTGCCTTGGCCAGCCGGGCGTCGACGCCGTCTACCACAAACACGGTTCCCGCACCGCGCATTTTTACGCTCATAAGGGTCAACAGTCCGATGGGCCCGGCGCCAAAGATGGCCACCGTTGGGGTCCCCCAAACTTGGGCTAGATCGGCCGCATGCCAACCGCCCACAAAGGCATCGGCCAGCATGAGAAAATCATCTTCTGCACTGTCCATGGGCTCTCCGGGCAAGGGGATGCAGTTCGCATCCGCATAGGGCACCCGAACCATCTCCGCATGCATGCCGGGATAGTGTCCCTTCCCCGCATAACCAAAAGCTGCGCCCACCTCGCCAGGTCTCATGGTGAGACATTGGGCGGTCAGCCCCTGAGCACATTTCACACACACGCCGCAATAAAGGTGGGCCGGCAACACCACGCGTTCACCCACCTTACGCAAGCGCACATTGTCCCCCACGGCCGTGATTACCCCCATGCCTTCATGGCCAAGGATGAGACCGGGCGTCGGCGGCAAATGTCCGCGATACATGTGAAGATCACTGCCGCAGAGCGCACTGGAGGTCAATCGCACAATTGCGTCGCGCGCATCTTGTATCACCGGATCGGGCACGCTTTTCACCCGGACATCGTACGGCGCGTGATAGACGACAGCTTTCAAATACATCCCTCCCCGGATACCAATGCCGTACGCGGAAGGATTTTATGCGGGTGTTCCGTAAAATGCCGCGTTTACGGGAGAAGCTTGTCCCCCTATCGCGCGCCCTTTTGGCCAACGACTTGACAGAAGGTGCGGCCCAAAATCGCCAAATCCAGCCGAAGGCTCCACTCTTCACAATAGGCCAGATCCAAAACAAGGGTCTCCCCGGTGGTGAGCGTGCCCCGCCCCGACACCTGGGCTAGTCCCGTCAGTCCCGGGCGCATAGCATGGCGGCGATGCATACGGGGCTCGTAGAGGGCCACAATTTCCGGAACTTCCGGGCGCGGACCCACCAACGACATCTCGCCCTTCAAGATGTTAATCAGCTGCGGCAACTCGTCGAGCGACGTACGGCGAAGAAAACGGCCGATTCGGGTGATCCGAGGATCGCCGTCATCCTGAAAAATGTACGAGTCCAGCTCGCTGGCGTCAGGCGGCTGCCATTCCTGTTCCGCGCCCTGGCGCATGGTCCGAAACTTGAAGAGGGTAAATGGGCGGCCATGAAGGCCGATGCGTTGTTGAGAAAAGAGCGCCGGGCCAGGGGAGTCCAGACGCACCAAAATGGCTATGATGAGCCATAGCGGTGCCGAAAGAATGAGCAATGCCGTTGCGCCAGCCACATCGACAAGCCGCTTTATAGCCAGCCCAGCGCTCAATCGCCGACACTCTCCGCCAGTGCGTCTACCACGTCATCCACGTCTTCAAAGCTCATGCTGGGATACAGCGGCAAAGAGATTTCCGAGGCGTAGAAGGTCTCCGCATGAGGAAAGTCATTGGGTTTAAACCCATAGCGACGTTGATAGTAGGTGAAATGGGGAATGGGGATAAAATGCACCGCGGTGCCAATATTGCGGCGCCGAAGTTCCTCAATCACCTGGTCGCGGGTTTTAGACATCACGTCAAGCCGCAAATGGATGGGAAAGAGGTGCCAGGCATGGTCAAATCCGGGGCGTACGGCGGGAACTACGACCGGCAAGAGGCGGAGCCGTTGCTGGTAATGGCTGGCCAATTGAGCCCGCTTTTGCTGCATGGCCTCGAACTTGGCCCATTGGGTCAACCCCATAGCCGCCTCGATGTCTGTCATGTTGTACTTATATCCGGGAGCCATCACGTCGTACCGCCAATCGCCCCCTTCGCTATAGCGGTTCCACGCATTGCGCGACAGCCCGTGCAGCGAGAGGGCGCGAATTCTCTCCGCCATGGCGGCGTCTGGCACGACGAGGGCCCCGCCTTCCCCGGTGGTGAGATTTTTGGTGGCGTAAAACGAAAACGCCGTGAGATTCCCTGAACTGCCAACCAAGTGCCCATCATGGCGACTGCCCAGCGCATGAGCGGCATCTTCAATAATGGCAAGTCCCCATCTATCGCGGATTCGATTGAGACGGACCAGATCTACACTGTGACCGCCGTAATGCACTGGCAGCACAGCCTTGGTACGGCGGGTGATGGCCTGCTCCACCAAATCCAGATTAAGGTTGCCTGTATCCTCATCTACGTCCACCAACACCGGCTTGGCCCCGACCTGATCAATCACGTTGATGGAAGCCGCAAAGGTCATCGGTGTGGAAATCACCTCGTCTCCCGGACCGACGCCGGCAGCCATTAACGCCAGATGCAGTCCGGCCGTACATGAGGACAGCCCCACCACTTCAGGCACCCCAAGATAATCCGCGAGCGCCTCTTCCAACTGCTGCGTTAGACGGCCGCGCGTAATCCACCGAGACATAATCGCTTCACCGACCGCGCGCCACTCATCTTCCCCGACCTCGGGCTGATTGTAAGGGAGAAACGTAGGTCGCATTCACTCCGCCTCCGATATCCGGGACAGGCATGAGCTTGTCCAGGTCTTATGCTAGAAATGGTCCGGCAGCATCGCCGTGCCCGGGGGGTAACATCGGCCGATGCCAACGCCGGATCCAATTTAAACGTATCCAGTTCGCTGCCGGTAAAGACCGGTTTCCCCAGACTCCCAGGCATTCCAAAAAAAGTCAGCGACGTTGAAGAGTTACGGGTTGGCCCGTTTGGCTGGAACGGAGCAAGGCATCGATGACCTCCATCACATGCAGAGCTCCCTGACCTGACAGACGGGGCTTCCGCCCCTCCAAGATGGCCTGCGTAAAGTCTAAAAGCGCGTCAGCATGGCTTTTCCATCCTGAGCGCAAGGGCATCTGGCCAACCTCTGATTTGACAGCCTCCTCGTCATCCTCCGCCACCCGCCAGAAGTCCACTTGCTGGATGCTCGGACCTAAGATCAACGAGCCTTCTGAGCCCACCACGGCCAACCGCTCCTCCAAGTTTCCCTCCGCCACCGATGTGGTGGCGTTGACGGTTACGAGGGCTCCGTTGGCGGCCCGCATGACGCCGACAAAGGTATCATCAACCTCAATGTCGTGGGTAAGGGTGGCCGCGTAGCCAAACACCTCCAGAATGGGACCGGTAAATTCCAGTAGGGTATCCAGCCCGTGCACCGCCTGGTTGTACAACACCCCGCCATCCACTGCCTGCGTACCGCGCCAGGGCGCCGCGTCATAATATGATTGGGGGAGCGACCAGCGCACCGACAAGCTCGCTTCCACCAAGCGACCCAATTTCCCCTCATGAAAGGCCGCTAAGGCCATCGATACCGTGGGCAAAAGCCGATAAAAATGAGATACCGCCAACACCCGGCCCCTTTGCGCGGCCAGATTCACCATATGATCCGCATCTAGCGCGGAGAGCGCTATCGGCTTCTCCACCAACACGTGGAGGTTATGGCCCATCGCCTCTTCCACCAGTTGGCGATGGGTGCCCGAGGGGGTGGCGATAACGACGGCTTCAACGTCCGGAAAAGCTCGGCACATCTCGGACAGCGAGGTAAAAGGAGCTGCATCAAAGGGCACGGCCGCTGCGGCCGCCCTCTCCAAATCCAAATCCACGGTCGCCGCCAAATCCACCACCTGAGTGTGCACCATAGCCTGCAAATGCTTTTGGCCAATTTTTCCGCACCCTACCAAAGCCGCCCGCACTTTTCCCACCTTGGTCAACCCTTTCCTATACGAAATCCTTCATGGTCTATGTGCGGCATCGGCCGTCTGCCCAACCGCCCGGCGTTGTCATCCCAGTTGTACTCGGGCACGATTTCTTGCAGTAACGCTTTGATGCCTTGAGGCGTTTCCTTGGATGCCGCCCGAATCAATTCTTCAATGAGCCGCAGCAGCTCGCGGCGGTTGCCCAGTGGTTCATTGTGAATAAAGATTCTTTCGTGTTGCGTCTCCTGGACCTTATCCCCGTTGATCAGAAGCTCCTCAAAGAGCTTCTCACCGGGTCTAACGCCCGTAAAGACAATATCAATGTCCACCCCCGGCTTCAGTCCCGACAGACGAATGAGATTTGTCGCCAGATCCAAAATGCGAATCGGCTCACCCATATCCAAGACGAAAGTTTCTCCCCCTTGACCCATGGCACCTGCCTGGATGACCAGTTGACACGCCTCATTGACCGTCATGAAATACCGCACCATGTCCGGATGGGTGACGGTGACCGGCCCACCTTGCGCAATCTGCTGCTGAAAGATAGGCACCACGCTGCCGCGACTGCCGAGTACGTTGCCAAACCGCACCGTGACGAAGCGGGTGTGCGACTGACTGGCGTAAATTCCGACCAGAATTTCCCCCACCCGTTTGGAAGCGCCGTAAACGCTGGTGGGATTGACCGCCTTGTCGCTGGAAATAAAGACAAACGTCTGGACGTCGGATCGGTGGCACAAATCAACCAACCGCCATGTGGCGGCCACATTGTTGTCAATTACCTCGTCAGGCTGAAACTCCATCATCGGTACGTGCTTGTGAGCGGCGGCGTGGAACACCACCTGGGGACGATATTTCTCAAAGATTCTTGCCAGACGCTCACCATCGCGCAGGTCAGCCACCAGCGGAACGGTAGGCATTTCCGGAAATCGTTGGCGCATTTCCAAACTCACTTCGAATATGGAGGTCTCGTCCACGCCCAGTAAAAGGAGGGCTTGGGGAGCAAAGGGAGCCACCTGTCGTGCCAACTCCGCCCCGATGGTCCCCCCCGCCCCCGTGACCAACACCACCCGACCAGTGAGGTACCCTGCAATTTGCCCGAGATTAATCACTGCCGGCTCTCGCTGCAACAAGTCCTCGATTTGCACGTCGCGGATTTGGTGTACCGAGACCTGGCCTCCAATCATTTGATTGATGCCGGGCAACGTACGAACCTTGATCCCCATGTCGCGGCATTGCTCCACCAAGGGGCGAATGACACGACCCGATGCCGACGGCATCGCCAATAACACCTGGTCGACCCGATGATCACGCACAACGGTGCGAATCTCGGGCGTTGTGCCCAGCACCTTTAAGGAGGCAATGCGCATCCCCACCTTTTGCACATCGTCGTCCAGAAACCCAATTGCCATGCCCACTTCCGGATGACGGGCCAATTCCTGGGCCACTAGCTGTCCGGCCTTGCCGGCCCCGACAATTAGCACTCGATCTAGCGCCCGCGGCGGATGCGTGCTCCAATTGAAATCATAGAATGATCGCAAGAGGAACCGCCACCCCCCCACCAGCGCCACGGCGAGAATGCCGTACAAGAGATACACGGCCCGCGAATAATACGCCGTGTGGGTCAAAAAGAGCAAGCCGCCCAAAACAATCGTCGAGCCCAGCAGAGAGAAAATGAGCACTTGGGCATCACGAGCCCCCGCATAGCGCCACATGCGATGATAGATGCGGGTGATCCATAAGAGCGCAATGGTAATAAGGGTAAACCATCCGGAAATATGCCAATAGGAGAGGATAAAACGTGAGGGAATGTGGGGGGTATTGAATCGCAAATAGAGCGCCAAATATACCGCAACATTGATTAGGGCCGCATCGGCGAGCATCGAGAGGCCCATTTTAAGATACACGAAAAGCCGTTTGGCCATGCATCCCCCTCATTTCATATGCCCGCGATTCATTATATCACGCGGTCCCCCCTGCTTTCGGACAAGTTCTCCGTCCAAGCCTGGAAATGTATTGTCAGCAGCGGCGAAAGCGCATAGTCTATTAGCGGAACGTGGAGAACTTCTCTGTGAGGGATGCACGTGGCGATCAATGTGGAGCCGTCATCAGCCGACGCCGAATGGGTTACTATCGAGGTCAACCGGGACGATTGCCAACATGCGGTGGTGGCCATTAATCGGGAAGCGTTGAAGTCCATTATCAACACCGACCCTAGACCCCCCGAGATTATTCTAGACCTGCTATGCGAGCGGGCGGTGAAACGCATGCCTGTGCCGAACAGCGCAGACGGAGTGCGCCTCATCACCCCCTACAATCTGGGACTGGTATGGCCAAAATAGTAGAAACAACAACGGCCCTCGGCGAGGGCCGTTTTCTTCTTTAGGTCGTCGCATTTAATATGGCGCGCAACTCGTCTGACTCCAAGGTTTCTTTTTCCATCAACGCCAACGCTAAACGATTCAATGTGTAGCGGTGCTGCAAGAGCAGCGTCCTCGCGCGCTCGTACTGCTCCATGACGATGTGGCGTATGGCCCGATCAATCTTGGAAGCGACTTCATCACTATAGTCGCGTGAGCGCATCAAATCACGGCCCAAAAACACGGCCCCTTGGCTACGCCCATAAGTGAGGGGGCCCAACTCCTCACTCATGCCGTACTCCATGATCATCTGCCGCACCATTTTGGTGGACTTCTCCAGATCGTCGCTGGCTCCGGTGGAAATTTCGCCAAACACAATCTGTTCAGCGGCCCGGCCACCGAGCGACATCGCCACCTTATCGAGAAACTGCTCGCGGGTAATACGGTAGCGGTCCTCGTCGGGCACGGGCATGGTATACCCCATGGCCATGCCCCGTGGAATAATGGTCACCTTGTGAATGGGATCGCCGTGCGGCACGAGCATCCCCACCAAGGTATGGCCCGACTCGTGAAACGCCACCACCCGCTTTTCAAAGGCGGAGATGACCCGCGTCTTCTTTTGAGGACCAGCCATGACCCGTTCCGCCGCCTCGATAAAGTTTTCCATGGTGATACGGCGCTGCCGATTGCGGGCAGCCAACAAAGCGGCCTCGTTAGCCAAATTAGCGAGATCCGCGCCGGTAAACCCGGGCGTGCGCTTAGCAATCGTGCCAAAGTCCACATCGTCCGCCAGCGGCTTGTTTTTCGCGTGCACGCCAAGAATCTGTTCCCGCCCGGCAAGGTCCGGCGGGTGCACCACAATCTGCCGGTCGAAGCGGCCTGGCCGCAGCAAAGCGGGATCTAACACATCCGGGCGGTTGGTGGCCGCCATGAGAATGATGCCCTCGTTTACGCCAAATCCATCCATCTCCACCAACAACTGGTTGAGAGTCTGCTCACGCTCATCATTGCCGCCGCCATAGCCGGCACCCCGCATGCGGCCGACGGCATCCAACTCATCAATAAAGACAATACAAGGCGCGTTTTTCTTGGCCTGTTCGAACAAATCACGTACTCGGGAAGCACCAACCCCCACAAACATCTCCACGAAGCCCGAACCGCTTTCCGAGAAAAAGGGCACCCCCGCTTCACCGGCGACAGCACGCGCCAAGAGCGTCTTCCCGGTCCCGGGCGGTCCGAACAGCAAGATGCCCTTGGGAATGCGGGCACCCATCTCCAAGTAGCGTTTAGGATTGCGAAGAAAGTCAACAACCTCTTCCAATTCCTGCTTCTCTTCCTCAACCCCGGCCACGTCCTTGAAGGTCACCCGCGGCTGGTTGTCCGCAATCAAGCGCGCTTGCGAGCGGCCAAAGGACATCATGCGATTGCCGCCTTGGGTCTGCCGCATGAGGAAGAACACCATGGCTACCACAATCACCAACGGCAAGACGTCGCCCAAGATCGTCAGCCACAGACCCGAACCCGCCGGTTTTTCCACGGTGACGTCGGCATGTGCGGAATTCAGCTTGTTGCTTAACGCATCGGTGGACCCTGGGGCGTAAACGGTGACATAATGCTTGCCCGATGTTGTCACCCAATCCACGTTGTACGATGCGGGGTCCACGGTAGCGCGCGCCACTTGATGCTTGGCTATGCTCTGAACAAGCGTGCTATAGGGAGCTTGGCTCACTTGCTGGGCAGGGGCGTTGAAAAACTCCATCAACACCGATACCACCAGCACAACAAAAACAATCGTGAGAAGCCCTCTAAGCCAGCGATTCTGCATTAGGACCGTCCTCTCTAATTCCTCTCCCTATAGTGTAACGTAAAATGACCGAAAAGAACCAGCGTTGCCCATTGTCTGAAGCAGATCCCTCTCGGGAACACTATTGACGTGGTTGGTACAACAGTCGTCCAATCCGGAGGGGACAGAATGGAGAAGTGGCGCTGGGCATTGGCCGCGGGGATCTGGGTGCAGGCGTGGATTGCGGAACCGTGGCTTTTGAGCTACCTTCCTCTTCCCGCACCTCTCGGCCATCTCTTCATGTGGAGAAAAGTCTGGGGCATGCTTTTGGTTCCAGCGGTCGTGACCCTCCTGGCGCTTATACCGGAGGTCACGACCGAGGACTCGTCGCGCACTGCACCCTGGTTTAGCCTTTCCTTAAGCATCATAGGGATGGTCTGGCAAACCCAGTATCTCCTCCATCATCTCCCGCCGGACCGGACCTTTGCTGTCGCCGAACGGTGGATTTCCGCAGCCATTGCCCTAACCTCACTAACGATCTCCCTATCCTCGCCACGCGAAAACGCGCCACCCGCCCTGGAAATTCTGGCGAGCGCCGCGTTGGTATTAACCTTCATCGCGCGGCCACCATGGGCCGTTGGCCTCAGTCTCAGCGTGCTCGGGGTCACCGTCGTCCTATTGCGTCGGCCCACCGCGCACTAATAGCTGGAATACAGCGCGTACAGAGCCATCACGTTGCGCACATATTGTTGCGTTTGTGGATACGGCGGGATGCCGCCGTACTGCTGCACCGCCCCAGGACCGGCATTGTAGGCCGCTACGGCCAGCGCCGTATTGCCTTGAAACATCCCCAAGAGATAATGGAGGTAATAGGTACCCAACTCCACATTGTCTTCAGGATTATAAAGCTCCTGATCCACCGTGCTGGCGGACAGACCCACCGCGTGAGCAATGTCCTGCGCCGTGTAGGGCTCAATCTGCATCAACCCCACTGCACCGGCGACACTAACCACGTGGGCATTGCCGCCCGATTCCTGGGTAATGACGGCGATAATCAACGCCGGCGGTACGCCCCACTGGTCGCCAATGGGCTTTACCAGTGGATACATGGCGTTATAAAGTGCGCGTCGGGACATGCCCCCGGCATTAAATTGGCTGAGCAACGCTTGAATCTGCGCCACCAAACCGGCAATTCTCGATTGGAGACCTGCCATCCCTGAGGCCAGTTGAGCCCGCTGTGCTTGAAGCTGGCTGTAGAGCTGCTGACGCTGGGCCAATCCCGAAGACACTTGAGACGCTTCCTGCTGCGCCTGGGCCTTCAGCACCACCGCGTGCTCCCGTTCACGGGCCAACAACGTTTGTTCATTCACCAACAGCGCCTTATGCTGGGCGATGGAGGCTGCCGCTTGGCTCAAAAAGAGCTTCTCACGCTTCAAGTTGGCCTGCGCCAATGTGTAGGCTGCTTTCTCCCGCTTAATGACGTTGACCTCATGGGCTGCCTGTCCAGCAAGTTGGCCCAAAAGCTGAGCCCGACTGATGAAATCAGAAAACGAATGAGCCCCCAAAATTACATCCAAGTATCCGACCGATCCTCGCTCTTCGATGAGCTGCAGTTGACCCGACAGCAAGTTGGTTTCGTGCACCAAGGAGCGCTTGGTTTGTGCCAATAGCAAGGTCGTATGGTTGTAATCGGCAGTAGTGGCGGCCAACTGCTTTTCAGTGTCGGTCAATTGGGCTTGGGTGGAATTCAAGAGGTTCTGGGTCACAGCAATATTATGATCGGTTTGGGCGATCTGAACCGAGGTGCTGCCGATTCGCTGCTTAGCCTGGGCCAACGCGTTGTTCAGCTGACTCATTTCCGACTCGGTGGTAGCAATCGCCTTTTGCGTCTGATTATATTGCTGCTCCTCTGCCGCCAATTGACGCTGCGCCTGCGCTTCCTGATTCTGCAGTTGCTGAAGCGACGCGCCATAAGCCACCGGTCCGGCGGCCATGAAGACCAATCCAGAAATCGAGGCAATGAGCGCCCTACGTTTCAATCCTTTGGCTCCTCCTCACGACAAAATTCGACGATACACCAAATACGTCTAGGTGGTAAAAGTTTCTTTTCGACACAAACAGCATAGATTCCTTCCCAAATGGCCAATTTTTCCACGGGAACGGGATCATTTGCCAAATTGGGACAGACATGGCATGTAACCCAAGGACGTACATTTCCGTAGCCAATCCCTTCATGGGGAACGGCCAAGGAGGTGGACTCTTTGCAAGACAACCGGCGTATTTGGATTGCAGGTATTATCGGGACCGCATTGTTCGCACTGGTCATGGACCTCATTCCTAGCCTACACGGGCCGAAGCTGAACATTGCGCTTTGGGACGGCACCTTTGTGACGCTGAACCTAAGCGTCGCCATCATCGTAGGTTATGTGTTGGAATTTCTTATCGGAGTGGGAATGGCTGCCCTGTACCATAAATATTGGTCCTTTGGTCCGGCCAATCCCGTGATCCGCGGCATCCTATTTGGCTTGGCAGTCTGGTTGGCCTTTATGGCCATCGGCGTCCCCATTTTCGACCGTATCAGTCCGTTGGTGCAAAATGGCCTTTTGCTGGGGCCGGGGGCCTTTTTGTGGCGCATGGGCATCATGGCTCCCATCACCTGGCTGGTTGCGTCGTTGGTCTACGGATCAAGTGTCAGCTACGTGATCGAACGAACCCCGAGTCTCTCGGAGCGTTGATGCTTGTGCCCCTGGCCGGACCAGCGAGCATGCGGCACAAGACCTACATTGATGCGATAGACAAAGCCTAGGTTAAGACTCCACAAGCGTTGCTCCAGCCGGCGCACGAGGCGACTCGGCGCCGCCTGGGGCACCACCATGCCGCGCACCGTACCGCTATGACCGATAACCACCCCAACCCCTTCCTCGGCGGCCAGGTCCAAGAATCGCGCCAACCCTTCGTCAGGCTGGCGCTCCAAGTCCACCTCGGCCGAGAGGCGCCCCGCCTGCCCCAAGAGTTCCACGCGATGTTCTGAAACTCCACGCCGAACTAAATCCAAAGCTTCTTGCAGTCGCCGCTGATGGGCGGGCTCATAGGGCTTCCGAACCCGATGATGATCTTCCGTATTAATCCGGCCGGGGCCTAACGCCCCGATAATCAGCGCCGGCGGCGCCGTCCCCAGCCGTTCCAACAGCTTTCCGGTCAGGGGATTAAACGCCACCATGCTTGGATACATAATGCCATCCGTAGGATCCAATGCTGCAGCACGTCGAGCGATGTCGGGCGCTTGAATGCGGATGCCGTAATAAGCGGCTGCCGCGCGAAGCGAAGCCACAATGTCAGCCGAGCTGGAAGCCATGCCCTTCCCCACTGGCAATGCGGATTGAATGACCAACACGCCTCCCGGCGGCTTTTTCCAGTCAGCCAAGGCTTGTTCCACCGCTTGCCCTGCCTTCCGTCGAGAGGGGGGCCAAATGTCGAGCCTGTCGTCGTCGCTTGCTGTAAATGTAGCCCGTGTGCCCCAGGCGATAGGTAACGTAATTAAGAAGTGCGTATCTGCAATTTGTCCCTGTACCAGTTCGCCAAAAGTCCCCGGGGCAAATCCCCAACCCGGCTGCTGCCCGTCCATGCGTTCCTCCTGGGTTTCCTTCTCACGGGGAAGTCGGACTCGCCGTGTCGCCCCACACATTAACCAACGAGTCTACCACGTTGGTCGGTCCTTCGACCACCACCAACGTCTTGTTAAGCGTCAACGCCGCCATCTCCCCGCCATTTGGCATCGTGCCCACCTTGACGCTAACCAGCCCCACCGTCTCCGTGACCATGGTCATCCCGGATGGTGGCTTGAAATGGTCTGACTTAGCTTCGGTGATGAGAACCGGCTGCCCATTCTGCGTCTGGTAGCTTAGCAAGACCACGCGCGCTGATTGCTCCGTGTCCACGTTGACATTGTTCAGCACCAGTGCGCTGGAGCTGGGCGGTAAAACAATCGGAAAGGAAACTTGGGAGCGCGCCAGGTCCAACTCCGTCCCCTGGGCTGTCAATGCCACCTCCGGTTTCACGCCGGCTGGCGGCTGAAACGAATAGGTTGAGGCAGGGATGGTGGAATTGATTACCACGTGCGAGGGGGTCTCTTGGAGCGTCCCGCCGCGCCACTGTGATTCCCAACGCAACGGTGTGTTGGTGGTAAGGTCGAACCACAGCGTGGTCTTGGCCTTAATGCTGGTCGTCACCGGCGAAATCATATGCAAAATGACCTCGCGTGGCTTAACCGTCACCGAGGTAGCGTGGCTTTTGGCCACCAGGCTTGCCAGGTCGGTGCCAAGCACCCGAAATTGGGTCCAAGACGGTGGCTCGGCGGTCAATACCGAATAGTGCTTGGCCCCACTTTGATACACCACCGTATTAAGACCATTGTCCACAACCTCATAGGGTTGGCCGCTTGAGGGTGCGACGTCAAGGCGAAAACTCTCGGGATTGGACTCACTCCACAGCTTGACGCGATATGTCTGGCGCGCATGACCCTTCCGATACACCACCTCGGTGATGTCTTCACTGACGGCATGCCAGTTTGATATGCGCGCCAACACCTCTTTTTTGACCTGCTGTGGGGACATGCCATGAGAAATTGGCTCTGGCCCGTGCTTCGCGCCACAACTGGTCAACAGCACTGCCAAAGCCAAGGAGCCCCACATCGCCGCTCGTGCATTCATACTCCCATGGTATCGCTCCCCAAGCGCTTAGACAAGCGCTCCGGCGTTGAGAAAAAACGGGTTTTGACATATGATGCAAATGCGCACGGGAGGTGATGGCAGCGTGCCAAAAGCTGGCGAAAAAGAATTCATCCAATTATTGCGAGACCACCGTATGCGGGTGACTCCCAACCGCCTAACTGTCTTTCGGGCCATGCAGTCGAGCAAGGCTCCGTTGACCGTTTCCGATTTAGCCATCAAGGTCGAGCATTCGGGACTGAATACGGCCACCTTATATCGCATTATGGAGACCTTAACCGAACTTAAAGTGGTCCATCCCGTACTGCAATCCCACCAAAATGTGGCCTATGAGCTGGTGGAGCCGTTTGCCCGCCATCATGACCACCTTATCTGTCGCCGTTGCGGGCGGACCATCGACATTTACGATTGCCGCCTAGAGGATGCCTTAAAGGCCATTAGCGAGGATCGAGGCTTCCACATCGATTTTCATCAAATGGAAGTCCATGGGCTTTGCCCGGAATGCCAGATTACTCCACACCCGTAAGGCGTGAATCGCGTTTGAGAACCTCGCGGAGAGCCCGCGTATTCTTTCCCCGAGTTCCAATTGCCGTCAGTACGGCGCCTGCCACAGGACGAAGTTCGGTAATCCGTGCATTAGCCATGGGACGGTCTCGGTTGAGCCTCTGGAAGAACGCATCCTTCAAATGCGGAGCTTGGCCAAGCCATAGACTACCTGCCAACACCACCTCAGTGGGAGCCTGATCCATATGCAAGAGCCGGGCGCAGCCAATCACGCTTTCGGCGATGGCATCTCCATTCTTCTAAATTCGTTGCGCCACCCGATCTCCCCCAGCGGCTGCCTGAAAGCAAAACGGGACCACAATGAAAAAATGGGTTTCGGGAATTTCGTGGAAATATAGAGCGCGACTTAACGCGGCATAGTCGGGGACGCCCAACAGATTGAGCACCATCGCCTCCAATATCGTTTTCTCGCCGCGCAATTCCGCGCTGCGAAAGGCCGCATGAAGAACCTCGCGGGCAACGTCGATGCCACTGCCATAGTCGCCCCATTCGTAACCTAGCCCGCCCACATGGCGGCGCTCCCCGCTTGGGCTCACCCCGAAGGTGTTCCAAGCCGTTCCGGCGACGGCGACAATGCCCGTTCCCGATTCGCTGCCGGCCGTGAGCGCAATTTCCGCGTCATTGAGTACGGTCAACGAAGCCAGCGGCAGACGCCCCTTCAATCCGCTCGTTAACGCGTCCACATCCTCAGGAAAATCCGCCCCGGCAAGGCCAAAGACCGCAGCGTCAATCGCGTCCCAGCCGAGTCCACTCTGTTTGCGAACCTCTTCGGCAAGGCTCGTCAAGGTGTCGAGAGCTTCGGTCATCCCCACAGCCTGGTGGTTCGACGCACCAGCGCGTGCCCAACCCAGAACGTCGTGGTCGGATACCAGGAGTGCCTCGGTCTTGGTACCGCCTCCGTCCACCCCCAACCAGGCCATGCCCATCCTCCCCTCATGCCAAGCATATGGCGCCTTATTTCGGGAAAAACTCTTCTCGGCGTCTTAACTTGTCCTTTCAGACCACCCGAAAATACGTCATAATGATACAAAATCCTGCGGTCTCCCACGAAACTGGGAAGCGGGAGATGTGTCCAGAATCAAAATCCGTGCGAATAGGTGGGAGAACGTGGATTACCACAATGAACGAGTGGCCATTTTCGTAGATGGCGCCAACATGTTTTACGCACAGCGCGTCTTGGGATGGCATCTCGATTTCGCCCGCGTGATTGAGTACTTCACGCGAGGACGGCAGCTGTACAACGCGTTTTACTATACGGGTGTGCAGGTCCCTCCGGACAATAGTCAGCGAGACTTCTTAACCGCATTGCGGCATTTGGGATTCACCATTCGCGAGAAGTCAATCAAAGAGACGCTTGATCAAAGTTCGAATGCGGTCATCCGGCGCGCCAATCTCGACATCGAAATCGTGGTAGACATGTTCAACACCGCCACCCGTTACGACCTGGCCATTCTCATGAGCGGCGACGGGGACTTTGAGCGTGCTGTAGAATTGCTCCGGTCCAAGGGCAAGGAGATTGTGGGCGTGGGAACGCGCGGCATGATTTCCTCTGAACTAGAAAATGCCTGTGACCGTTATGTCAAACTGGAAGATATCCGCTCCGAGGTGGAGAAAATCCGCTGATAGCTCTCGGAGCGGTGTTCTTACGTGCCCGCGCCCATGCCCTCCACAGTAGATGCCGGTTTCCCGTTTATCCAAAGGCGATTATAATGGGGGGAAGGATTGGCCAGGAGGTGACCTAGTGACATCGCTTTACCGCCGCTCTGCAGTTGCGGCAGCCACTGCGCTCGCACTCTTTATCGGGACGCCAAGCATGGCTTTGGCAGCAACCGTTTCCGGAAACAGTGCGCCCGCCGTCACCTCGCTTCCGGCGTATTACGGATTCACCAAAACCGTTACCATCACCAACACCGGCAACGCGCCCGCACTGAATGTGACGGCACGGGTCGTTCTGTTGGCACCGCCGACAGCTTATGCGCATGTGACATTATCCGGCTATTCCCAGGAGCCTTCCTCCACGTATAAGGACAGCTACGGCAATCTTATTGGAGAATACCGCTGGTCGGAAATTCAACCCCATCAGTCCATCACGCTGACTTTGCATTATCAAGCGACCTCGTCTGACGTGTCGTATCACCTTCCGTCCACGTACGGGTCATACAACACTGCTTCCAAGGTGTACCGCGAATACACCAACCCGCATCTTGAAGCAAAACAGGTGGATACGGACGCCGCCCCCATTAAGGCAGAGGTCCAGGCGTTGGTCGGCAATATGACCAACCCCTATCAGCGGGCGCAAACGCTGTTTAACTGGGTGGCACAAAATATCCGGTACAACTATTCCCTCCAGGCCTCGGGGTCCGCTTTGGCGACGTTAGAGAGTCGGTTGGGCATCTGCAGCGATATCGCCGATCTCTACGTCTCCATGCTTCGCACCGATGGCATTCCCGCGCGTTTGATTGGCGGTTACGTCACCAATAACGGGGATGGGCAAGGGGGATTCCACCAGTGGGTGGAGTTCTATCTGCCCCACACCGGATGGGTGGTTGCCGATCCGACCTGGGGAAAATATGGGTATTTTGCTTCGCTGCAAGATGACTGGCACATCCCCCTCTATGACGGCATTCGCCCGGATATCTCCGTCCATTGGCGATATGCCAAGAGCCAGACGGCTAGTCCGTATCTGGCTATCCATTATCACTACCAGTTCAACACCGAGCAAAGTCCGGCGGCCAGCCGCCACGTCAAGCTCCCGCTCGTTTCGGTGACTCCGCCGGTAGCCAAGCATCAAATGGTGGCCCGTACGGTGGAGTCTGAATGGCAACGTGTGCTGTCGGCAGTGCGGCAATATTTTCTTCGTTTGAAAATCGCGTTGGAATCGTTGTAGTACTTTGACTCCGCCAGGGAAAGCTAGCGGCGGAGGTGGTTTGATGTCCCCGACAGATATGACGCCCCAATCACTCCAAGATGTCTGGGATTGGGTCCGAAATCGGTTTGATGATAAGGAGGCAGCCCATATGGATGCCATCCTGGTACAAATCGGCAACCGGGTCGCCGCGAATCCGCCCCCCAATCTCAGTCCTGAGGACCAGATGGTTCTGGAGGCTTGGCAGTCGGCCTCACCTGACGATCGTCACCGATTGGCGCAACTCTTTATGCGGACGGTGGGCCATCAAGAATTTGACGACATGTAGAAAGGGCGGCCTTCCGGTCGCCCTTTTTTTCATTATCGCGTTCTGGGTTGGAGAATCCATGCCCGCCATCCAAGGCGGTTCACGCCTTAACACCTTCCAGTGTGGCTTGTCTCTTAAGTCATCGCGAGACTTTATATCATTCGTCGGCACTTCGGGATTTGTGTTCCCAACTTCCAATCACTGCCGGTTTGTTCCCGGAATAGCTGAGGCACAATATTTCCGGAGGTGACGACCGTGCCGCAAACTTGGGCTTGGTTCCATAACCCTCGAACGGTATTGTCGCTGGTTCGCAAATTGGGAGAGGGCACACGCGTATCATTACTGGTTAGAGATCCGGAAGCTCAAGAAAGCGTCATGGTGATGGGACCCCTTAGCCGAAACATGGCCTGCTATCCCTTCCTCGATGTACGGTACCAAATTCGCCGCTTCGGCATTACAAAATCGTTGGCCGAACATTACACCCGGGTGATTGCTCGCGGGGGTGTCGTTGTTTGTATCGAGTCGGCCGATTCTGACGCCCTCGGTGTATTGCACGACCTGGACGCTCAAGATGTCCTCGCCCCCGCCTAATAAGGGTGTAGAAAACGAAATCGCTCGGGCCACTCCAAAAGCGCCCGATACAAGTCCCGCCCGCCAGTGTCGGGCGGGGCCATCACCGCATTGGACAGCTCTTTAACGCGCGGATGGGCGCGATAATGTGGATTGGGCCGAAGGCCCTCGGGGCTTCCATAATAGCCTGCCCCCCGATGGCGGGCGACGGATTCAAAATCACCTATCGTGTCCGCGGCATGCGCTTCCGCCACCACTAACGGGATTGACCCCACATTCATCACGGCATGAATATGGCCCGGTGGCAAAATGGCCCGTTCGCCCGCTTCTAGGCGCAGCCGTGCTGCCGTGTGCAGACGGTCAAAGCTGTCCACCTTTTGTAGAAGAACCCAGGCGCTCCCTTGCATGATTTCGATAATGGCGGCGAACGGCGTCCGACGTGGCCCAAGGTGGAGATGGGCGGGAAAGGTGACCCATTCCCGACCCAAGAGTCCTGCAGCGAGCTCCAAGATGCCGTATTGAAGTCCCAACTGCTCCCACAACCGTCGATCGGCATGACGGGAGACAGCGCTGTAATGGCGGGCCACCATAGGCGGCCCGCTGCTGTCGGGATGTTCCAAGAAGGGACGGACTTGATCGAGATGCCACGTCCGAATGACCAGCGGTGAAACGTCACTTGCAAACCGTACGGATGTCTGGTCGTCTGATGCCCCTGTCACCGCCGATACCTCCCTTGCTTTGGCTATCCTACCACAGGGATTTAGCGATAGCGAAGGTTAAGAATCCCGCGGCGAATTTCTCGCACCACACCGACAACCACCGCCCCACCCACCAGGCTTGCGAGCGAAAGACCAACCAGAATGATGGCCATGTGTAGTCCGTCCAGTATCATTCCTCCCGGAGGTCCTTGCACCAGGAAATCCCGAGAGGAGAATGCCGGCAAGGCCAGCCCTCCAAATGCCGCTTCCACAGGTCGATAGAACACCACCGTCATGATGCCGGCATACACCGCGTGAAGCGCCCGGGCGGCAAAATATGGCTTCATGGAAATGTCGGTATCGGCGAGTACCGAAGCCACCTGCCCGTGAACGGAGAGCCCAGACCAAGCGATGATGCCCGACACTAATACCAGCTTTTGCAGCAGCGGCGCGGACGCATGGGCTGCCGCCGCCGAACCTAAATCAATTTCAAACAGCCCCTGGATGGCAGCATTGACCAAATGCGGAGACAAGCCGGCCAAACGCAAAAGAGCGCCAAAGGGCACCTCTAATACATTCATAAGGCCTGTCGCGCTCAGAACCCGAATCAGCACCGCAAACAGCACCATAAAACTCATAATCATAAAGAGTGTCGACACCGAGTCCGAAATGGCCTCGTTGAGCACCTTACCCATAGCCCGGCCATCTTCTGCGCGGCCCCGCATCATCGCGTCTACCGCCCGATGGTGAATGCCGCGAACTACGACACCCTCTTTGGCCTTCTCGCCTTCTCGGCGCTTATAGAAGCGGAAGGTCAGCCCCACCATCAATACCGAGGCATAATGGGCCAAAGCGAGAACCGCGCCCAGGCCCGGCATGCCAAACATGCCCACCGCCACGGCGCCGAAGATAAATAGAGGATCGGCGCTGTTAGAAAATGCTAAAAGCCGCTCCCCCTCGGTCTTCGTGCAGAGGTCCTGCTTGCGGAACTTGGCCGTCAGCACCGCATCCATCGGATACCCGGCCGCCAGCCCCATGGAAAACACGAAAGACCCCACACCGGGCACATTAAAGATGGGGCGCATCAGGGGCTCGAACCAGACGCCCAAATAATGCACCATACCCGTCGACAGCAACACATCCGATAAAATAAAGAAGGGAAGCAGTGAAGGAAACACCACTTCGAAAAACAGCTTCAACGCCCCAACCGTGGCGTGATATCCATGCTCCGAAAAAACAATTAGCATAATCGTCAACAGCAGCATGGTAAAGCCAGTGATCATCGTCGCTGTACGATTCGGCTGTTTCTCGTTCTCGTCCATTGCGCCACCTCAATCTTGGGACTTCCCTTCATGCTATGTCCCAGAAAAGGAGGGTATGCCGCAACGCGGTGGTCCATAGTGGCACGGAAATGGGGCGTGAGGTAAAGACAACTCACCCCGAACAATCGCCGTTGGCACCTCTTCCAACGTCCGAGTCTTGAGTCCCGTCGCTAGGGTACTAACCCTCGAATCGTCCTGATTCGCACCGTGAAGTAAATAGCCCATAGAAATGGTCCCGGCAGGTAAACTTTTCGGCGCTCGTGCGAAAGCGAAGAAGGGGCAACACATGGCGACCGTCAATTGGCCAAAACTGCGCCCAACTGCTCCTTGGCACTGTTCCAGTCATCCGGGGTGAGTCGTCCGAGCGCTCGCAAAATCAGGGATTCGTGCACTGTGACCAGCTTGCCAGTTCGGAGCAATGACGGCTTGAGCAACCCGGCCTCCGACCAATGACGCAACGCCATGTCCCCGGGTCCGTCATGCACTTGACTCGTCACTGCTGCCAGTACGATATCGTGCGTTGCCTCCTGGTAAGACCGGCGGCTCACGACTACGGCCGGCCGCTTCTTGGAGGCGTCGAGGGAGGTAAAGGGAAACGATATGAGCACCACAGAACCGGAATCATAGACGGTCATAATCGGCATCGCTTTCGTTATCCCAGAAGCTAAAAGCCGCCTCGGCCAGCTTAAGCCGGGCCCAGTCTTCAGGCTTCAGCCGAAGAACCTCGCGCAGCCGCGCAAGAAGACGTGCCTTGTCGCTCTCGGGCAACGCGACGATTTCTTCGATGATGCGTTCTAGGCTGGCGGACATCATCTCACACCTTTCCTTACCTTTACCACTAGTATAGATCACAGGAACGCGGCCTACCGCCGTCAGTGTGAACAGGAGCGATCGCATTCTGCGGTCTTTCTTTACAGCGCTTGCGTCTACTTCACCGGGAGGGCATTAAAGCCACCTGTGCACCTGAAAGGACCCACGAACCTATTACTGGACGAAGTAGCGTTGATAGGCTTGGTGCCGTGTCTCGCCGCTCAACACGGCATAGAGCTGGGTCGTCTCGGGCTTCTTATGGCCTAAAATGGATTGTAGGGCCACCAGTGCCCCTTGATTCAACAACGTGGTGGCGAGAGTGTGGCGCATCGTGTGGGGATGAACTTTTTCCGCCAAGCTGCATCGCTCGGCCACTCGCTTAAAGACCCCTTGCAGTCCGTGAATAGACAGCCGATGGGGAGATCGCTCTGTCACCCACAGGGCGGGATCCGCGTGCTGGCGCTCCGCAAAATACCGCGCCATCCAAATCCTCGCTTTGGATCCGAGGTAGGCTTCGCGTTCTTTGTTGCCTTTTCCCACCACGACGACGCTGCCCCGCTGCCAATCCACATCTCGGCGGTTCAACCGCGCGGCTTCGCCGACACGGCAGCCTGTGGCAAAGAAAAACTCGATGACCGCATGTTCCAGCGTCGTCCCGCAGCGTGTGCATGACCTGGCGCCGGAGCGTCCAATACGCCCTGGCGGCGCCGTCGGATGTCTCCGGATGAACCGGGGCCCGCCACGATTGCCACCCCATCCAGCCCAGGAAAACAATCCCTAACAGCGTCAGGATCTCTTTCAGCATGGGGGCCACCACGAGCACCGCACTCACACCAAGCACCGCCATCCCAATGAGAATCGTATCCGAGAGGGCGGCTGTTACCACCAGGGCACCGTGCGCCGATACTGGCGGTGGGTCGTACCTTGGCTCATCACCAACGTATTCTGCGGCCCCAACGGAAGAATCAACGCTAACGCTAACAAAAATCCATGAAGGAATGCCAAGTCCATTGCAAAACGCCTCCTAGCGGTTCCGTGTCGCCCCGTTCTGATCGTTCTGGGCTAGCCCGTCTTTTCGAGCGGAATCGGGTCGGTCGCAATCCGCAGGCTACTGGTATCATCACTCCGATCGACGTCGCGTGGCCGACCGATACTGGCTGGGCGTCTCCTGCTCGTATTGACGAAACAAGCGCGTCAAGGCGGATTGATGGGCGAATCCCACCTGCAGGGCAATATCCTGGATGGAGAAATCGGTCGTCCCCAGCAATTCTTTGGCCTTATCCAGACGGACGTGTTGAATATAAGCGCACGGGGTCATGCCCGTGTGGCGCTTAAACCAGGAGGTATAGGACGACGTCTCATAGTGCTCCAGCGCGGCCAAGGTGTCCACCGTAATCGGGTGATCGTAATGGTCATGGATGTACCGAATCGAGGCGGACTGCTGATCGCGAAACAAATAATGCGCCAGATACGGATACAGCAATCCCGCGGCCGCCGCATTCCGCTCCCGCACGAGGAGGGTGCGAATGCCCCGCCAGGTCGCATCGATGGGGCGATCAAAGCTGTGGGTGAATCCCCCCGCCGCATAGGGAATTTTCTGGGCCGGGATGTCGGCCACGAGGCACTGATTAGGGACATTGGCATAAAAGCGGTGCTCGCACCGGGGTGGAATAAACAAGAGGGTGCGGTCATCCAGCTCAACACTGTGGGATTCGGTCCTGATCCACACTGCCCCCTGGAGCGGCATCACGAACTGGGCATACCCATGGGTATGCGTGTCCGGTCTCCGCGCGTACGTCCGTTGTGTCACCGTGATGTCGTTGAGCTTGGTCACCGGATCACCGTCTCCTTCCCGTGCGCATGCCTCGCCGCCGTACGGTTGACTGATTTTGGGCAAAAAGACCCGACTTTGAGGAAAACACGCCACCATGTCTACACGTAACATAAATGCCGACGGGGCCGTCTCAATAGTCACCCGCACGGGTGACTGGGGCGGACATCGATGACAGTCGAGTGGCCCTCGCTCCTATCCAGCGAGGGTCGCTTGCTTCAAAAGGTTGTGGGCCACGCTCAGGAGGCCCCATTCCGTTTGGACTTTGGCCAATCCACGCAAGAGAAATCGTCGAAACTGCCGATCCTCTTTGATGTGACCCCAGACACTTTCCACCTCGACTCCGCGTCGCTTGACCGTGGCCATGACCTCCGGGACTTTGAAGCGTTCGCGGACTTCTTGTTTATACCGACGGAGCAGCGGGCTGATTTGAATCCGACGATACTCGGCCATGGTGCACTCGGCTTTCAAGGGGCAGGTCGGACAGTCGTGCGCTTGGTACACGCGCAGGGTCGCCCGATACCCGTTGTCCGAGCGGGCCTGTTTCAGTCCTTGAAACGTGAGACGCCGGCCGGCGGCACAGATCCATTCGTCGTGGGTGTCGTCATACTGTTTTCGCTAACTCATATTGGCTAAACCATAACTGGTAGGTAAAGAGGGGCCTCGGGGCTTGGCTGTGGTAGCGAGTGCCCCTTGAGCGCCCTCCTCCCCGTAGAACCG
>NZ_JABBVZ010000260.1 GCF_012933365.1 Sulfobacillus harzensis
CTCGTATGATGACACCATGTCAACCCGGCCGGCCTAATTTCTTTTGGGGCCATGCGAGGTCGGTCGTCAAGGTCGGCGTAGCCGCCGTAGGGAAACCTTGACGAAGACCGAGGCTGGCCTATCCTGGCCCAGGCCGGACGGGGTCGCTGGTCCCTGCCCAATGCATGCGGGGGAATCCTGTTACGGATTGTTTGAGGCGACGGCGGATCATTCTCGTATACGCGGGCTGATGGCTCTCGAAGGAGAGCATAACCGCAAGTTAGCGAATCCGACGGGAGCTGTCTCACTCTACAGGCGCGTGCTCGACTGGGGTCTTAACGCATAGCATCGTGACGAGGACTCTCCCGCTTCCGTAATGACGCCGCATGCACCGGGCACGGATCAGAGATCGATACCGTGCAGGGATTGATTACTGGGCGACGATGGACACCTCCTGTGCGGCGGGATCGGCGATGCGACGGTCGACCGCGAGGGTGGCTCGGACCCAGACCGCGACTTCCCAGACATAGCCACAGAGTTCGCGACCGACGGCGGTATAGGCCGCGTTATACCCGCGTTTTACCCCAATCCGGCGCAATCGATCATGGAGTCGAATTTGCGCGCGCCACGAGATCTGGCGCAAGGCGGGCTCCCAAGTCGGCACGGCAGCCAAGCGGCGTTTGACGGCGCCTTGCAGGCTCGGACGAAAGCGATAACTATGGGCGGATTCGACCAGCACGCGGCGCAGATGCACATTGCCCGTTTTGGTGATGTGGCCCCGGGACTGCGTTTTGCCGCTCGAGGCCTCGCTTGGAACCAGTCCGGTGAAGGCCATCAAGGCGGAGGGTCGACGAAATTGACTGAAGTCTCCGCCTTCCGCCACGAGCGTGGCGGCGGTGATCCAATCGACGCCCCGGAGGGTCTGAAAGGCCAGCATGAGCGGATAGAGCGGGTGTTCCGGCATGGCCAGTTGAATGGCGGCATCGAGACGCTGGACGCGCGTATCGAGTTCCTCCAATTGCGCCAACCACTCCGCCCAGACCGTAGATCGCAGGGCTGGAGCGGGATTCAACGTCCGGATCCACTGGCGATAGCGGGGGCGCCACGCCAGCATCCCCTCCGGACGATGGATATCCCACCGTAAAAGCGCGCTTTTCATGCGGTGGCGGAGCCGGCGGCGGTCCTCAACAGCCGACGCCCGGGCCCGCACGAGGTCCCGAAAGGCTTCTTCGTTGGCTGTGGGCAGATGCACCGGCGTGAGGCTACCCGATCGCAAGTCTTCGGCCAGTTTGCGGGCATCGCGCCGATCCGTCTTGACACGGTCTGCCGCCTTCTGGGGGATCAGCCCCGGAGCGATCACGTCACAGGCCACCTGCAATCGCTGAAGATGGCGAGCCAAGCCGAAACCGGTGGGACCCGCTTCATAGCACACGAGGATCGTGGTTGCGTCGGGTTGTCGCCGGACCCACTCGGTCACTGCGTCCAGCCGGTAGGGGATCGCCCCGAGATCACGGGCGCG
>NZ_JABBVZ010000261.1 GCF_012933365.1 Sulfobacillus harzensis
TTCGAAGACCGAGTCCGCCAGCCCTTACAGAATTTGGAGTCTTGAAAAACTGTTTACACAAAATCCTTGACACTCCTCAAGGGGACTCGCTTAAGCATCTGCCGCGCAACGCGCAATTCATAGGATGATAGGCCATCGAGCAAGGCCATTGTGCGCTCACGCGCAGTTTCCGCATCAATCACGCTCTCCTCAGGAGAAGGCGCCGACGTGTGGTGCCGCGTCAAAGGGTGCTCAATCCAGTCATCGGCATCCATTGATACCGCAAGGGATAACATCTGATGCTTGCCCCGCAAGGCCCCGCGTGCGAACTCCGACAGCCTACGCCGCATAACCTTGATGGCCCACGTTCGAAAATTGAGACCGTACTCTACCTGATACTGAAGCGTGGCTTGCCATAGCCCAATCCAGGCAACTTGCCACAGATCGTCGGACGCAACGCCAGGTAAGTGCCACCGCCCAATCGTCATTTGGATCCAAGGGGCAAAGTGTGGCATGAGTTGACTGAACGCATCGTCATCACCAATTTGAACACGCCTCAAAACAGTGTCGATGGGCTCTGACTTGGTGGCCATCACGGTTGAATCACCTCGTTGCGCATGATATCGCGATCCGATCATACGAGCTCGCGGTTCTTCTGCCGATAATCCTGTAACGCGCTCATGTCCTCGATAATCTGGCGAATAATACGCTGCTGATCTTTAGATAGGGCACGATATTTGGATAAAAGAGTCCCCTCATCGTGAGATAAGATCAATCCATCGGATTTCGATATATCTGAATGTGTTTTGCCAGTCTGACCAGAAGTGGTCCACTGGAAGCCCATGAGATTATGGCGATATACGGAACACATCTCCTTGACATCTCCATTAGTCGCGTCTATCGCTAGTGATAGAGAATCGCGAAGATGGGCGTAGTCGGACTCAAGTTGCCAGCGGATACAATCGGTTTCCGTGACGCGCCCGATGAGATGGGCCAAACCGATGATATCAAAATAATCCTCGCCGCGACCCGTGCTTGCCATGATAAGGCCCCAAATCCAACTGCCAGGGATTTGAGATAAGTTGGAAGGCAGAGCGTTCGCGGTCTGCCACGACTCAGGGAATATACCCGCCTGTTCCAAAGATGTCCATTCATCAGGTGATAAAGTCAGATTCCAAGTTTCACTCCAGAGGTGAGAAGCCTGCTCGGCGGAAACCTCGTATGACATGCGGAGATAAGCAAGATATGAACCTGCAAGACGCAGGTCGACACTATTTGTGCGGGAGATTAGCTGCCCTAGTTGGGAGGATGGAGCGGATTCGTTATGTCCATAGTTTGCAACAATGAATCCCGCCAGCAATGGCACCTGCAACGCAGTCATTAAAGCAACAACAGATGGCTCATTAGGTTTGGTAAGAGATTGTCCCGAATTTCGTGGAATTTGGGGTTCGCGATTCCTCCCAGAGTCTGGTTGAATACTGGGTGTCGAAACC
>NZ_JABBVZ010000262.1 GCF_012933365.1 Sulfobacillus harzensis
GAACCGACATGGGGAGCCTACACCCTCACGGTTCGAGCACGCCATGGCCCAGCACCACCAAAAGTGTGCAAGAGCCAAAAACGATGGCCAAACTGTCCATTTCTATTTGGCCATATACACCCGGCATGACCGAGGCGAACCCCGCTTTGCCGATGGCCCAGTCGCTCAGTCCCCGCGACCGCAACGCGGCGCGGTGAGCGGCGGCGAGTCCCCAGTGCCACAAGAGCTCCTGGTAGGTGGCATCGCGGTCTGGGAGTGCGGCCAGCGGCGTTTCCATGCTGGCCGGCTTTGTCCGGGGTGCGACCCGCATCTCCGGGTGCTCCTGCTCGAGCCAGCGCAGCGCCTCCTGGGTAGAGCAATGCTTCCACTGCGCTACGAAGCCGATGACGTCATCGCGCACAGGCGAGCAGGTCATGCACTTCCAGGTTCCCGTTTTCGGCCACACCACGAGGCTCGGATGTTGATCGTTGTGGAACGGACAGCGCCCGACATACCAATGGCCGTGGCGCTTCAGGGGAACCACCCGGCCAATCACGTCTTCAATCCGGATGGATTGCTTAATGGCGGCACAGTTGGCCATACAGCGTCACCTCAACGAAAGAGTGATACCTCCAAAGAACCGGCAGAGCCGGTGCAGGGTTTAGACAGAAAGAGAGCTCCGGGGCTCCGGGACCGGCACTTCACGCTCGCCGCGCCGCAGCAAGGCCTGATATGTCGCGTAGGCAATGCGCCACCCTTCCGTGATGCCCCGCTCCGCGTCGCAATCGGGCAAATAATCGGCATAGTAGAGCCAGCGGTGCCCGTTTCGGGTCTCTGCGTATTCGCGTCGCGGTTGAACCAAGCCGGCGCGGCCGAGAGTTAAAATCGTCGTTTTGTGTCCGTGAACCACAACGGGACTGGACAGTGTCGTAAATCGCGTTCGCACGGTTACCACTCCTTTCTTGGGGGCCTATGCATGCCGCACCAGCACTAACGTGGCATTGTCCCGCCACCGAGCGGCATGGAGGATCTGGTGGACATCCCGCGCTTCACGAATCAAATGGGGCCACCAGGCGAGCCGGACATCGTTGAGACCATCCGATGTCAAGACGAGCACATCGCCCGTTTGCCATTCCACCGCGAAGGTCTCCACCATGAGCGGCGCCTGACCAATGCAGGACTGGAGCAGGTGGCCGTCAGGGGCCGTGTTTTGATGCTCCCAGGGTTCCCGGCCGTTCCGCACGCGTTCGCCGGCGGGGGTCATGTCCACGGTCAGCGGGCCAACCCGACCGGCGCGGACGAGGTACGCGCGCGAATCGCCAATATGCGCGATCCAACAGGTGTCTCCGCGCGCCACCGCCCAGAGCAGGGTGGTGCCAGGCGGTGTGGCTTCACCGGGAATCGCCAAGGATTCGACCGCGCGGTGGGCGGACATCACACCCGACTCCAGCCACGCGCTCCAGTCGGCATCAGCCGGGAGCGGCATGG
>NZ_JABBVZ010000263.1 GCF_012933365.1 Sulfobacillus harzensis
ATTTTGGCCCGTGGCCCTCGGCCACGGAAATCGAGACGAATCCTACGCGTTGCGGTCAAATAACGTGGGACCTAACAGTTAATGGGCTCAATCTCCTCCAGCAGACTCTTGTACGTGTGCTTGGAGGAAGGGCAGAGGTGATCTCCCGCGCGGTGTGGGCATCGTGCAGTCGGTCGCCGCGACAGCGGAGCGGCCTGCCCCCCGGGAAATCAGATACACCCGAAAACCGTCGTGGGCGACACAGGAAACCCAATCTTGATGGCATACTCGAGGATCTCGGTGTTGTCCTCCGTGAAACCGACGGCTTTTTAGCGCATAAATACATCACTGGCGAGCGAAAATCGTTGACGAAGAGAGCGACCATCTATCAGGACGCGTACTAATCATGCGTGGAGGACACCCCGCATCATGATTCTATGAATATCCGCCCCCTATCCGGGAGATTCTACGATTCACCACCCGGAGGGAATGACGTTCATGGATCGCAATCTTGTGCAGGATCTTACCCGCAGTGCGCAACACACCATCGTGCACATTGAGGCCCTCATCAGGGAGACGAGCGACCGATACGTCCCCGATATCGCGGCCGCCCGTCGCCGCCTCCACAGCGCCATGGGCCCCAGCCCAGATCTGATTTTGCGGAGCCTTACGGTGCCCTCCTGTGGTTCGGCGTCCGTTCTCATCGCGTACCTCGACAGTGTCACCGACACCCAAATGGTCGACCAAGACCTCATCGCGCCCTTGTTACGCACCACGGCCCCTGCGCCGACCTGGGATCAATCGAACCTGACCCTCGGTCATATTACCGTCCAAAAGGCCTGGCCCGGCATTCTCGACGATCTAGCGTCAGGGCATACGCTGATCTTTGTCCCGGGTCTGGCCCACGTCTGGAGCGTCGACACGGTGAAATATCCGCAGCGGTCCATTGAACGGCCCCAGACGGAATTGGCCGTGCGCGGGCCCGACGAGGCCTTCAATGAAAGCCTCGCTACCCAAATGGGCCAATTACGCCGGCGGTTTCGCGATCCCGCCCTCCAATTTCAGTCGATCACCGTGGGGCAGTGGCAACACGCCCCGATCACGCTGGCCTACGTCGCGGGCCTCACCAATCCCTCCTTAATAGGCCTCGTGACTCAGCGGCTATCCCGGATCGCCATGGGCGGGCGCGCGAACGCTACCGTGGTGGTGGGGTTGATTCGGGATCAGCCCCGGTCCATCTTTCCCACCATCCGGTCCACCGAGCGGGTGGACGTCGCCTGCCACGCCTTGTTAGAAGGTAAGGTGGTCATTTTGGTGGATGGGGATCCCTTCGTCCTGATCGCGCCGGCGCCCCTCGCCGATTTTTATCGCACCGGGATGGACTATGCCGGGCCCTGGTACGACACCACGTTTGTCCGCTTGATTCGGCTTGTGGGCTGGGCCATCGGCGTGTATCTGCCGGGTCTCTACA
>NZ_JABBVZ010000264.1 GCF_012933365.1 Sulfobacillus harzensis
CCCATATCTGTCGCTGTTCAATCCGGCCATGACCTTTCTGGATTGTCTGGACCTGAGGGGGGGAAATCCCAGTTCATCTGGGTGAGGTGGCGTTTCAGTATCCGCTGGTTGTCTTTGACGGTGAACACATAATCGGCCTGTTTCTCATCCACTAAATATTCGGCCAGACTGGATTGCGTATGCATCGCATCGGCGGTGACGACCCGACCGACCAGATCCAGCGGCTCCAGCAAGGGGCGCGCGACGGTGATCTCGTTGGTTTTGGTGTCCACCGCCTGCTGGCCCACGACCACGCCGGTTTGGTGGATGACGGCGGCCATCAGATGGCGGGGCCGTTCGGCCCCGTTCCCCGAACCGCGCAGGGTCTTGCCGTCGAAGGCGATCGCCCGTCCCAACCCATGGCGCAGGAGAAAGGCCGACAACACCCGATCGAGCTCCTCGGCCTCGATCGCTTCGAGAGTCCGCCGGATCGTGGGTTCGCTGGGCGGAATGCGGTCAATCGACGCGTCATTGCGCCGCCGACAGCCCAGCCGTTTCAACAGATCTTGGGGGAGGCTTTGGGCCCAATCCGCCATGGCCAGGAAACTCCGGGCGCCCGAGAGGACGGCACAGACGGCGATGGCCAAGACGGTGGTTTGCGAATGCCGAATGCCGCGTTTCTTCCGCGGATCGGTGACCTGCGCTAACGCCGCGAGGAGGCCATCTGCCCCTTCGAGGGGGACCCTGTTGATATCAACGCTCGGCGTGGGCGTACCCACCAGTTCGGGGGCCTCGAAATCGGCCGCCAACCAATACCGGGCCGGTCGCCGCAAGGGGCGCACCCAGACCGTTTTGGGCTGCTTATGCTCTTCCCATTGCCGGCCATGCCGGCCAAATCCGCGCGTCCGCCCGAGGAGTTCCCACCCCGCGGCCCGGTAGCACGTCCCATCAAAGCGGCTCGGGTCGACGAAGGTCTCGGCCAATACCACGGAGTGGCCGAAGCGCGCCTCCCAATCGGCGGCGAGACGTCGCGTATTGAGCGCCAGGACTCGGGATGCCAAATTGGGCAGGCTCCAGCCGGGTAGGATGCAATAGCGGACATTATTGGCGACATAGCGCAAGCGCCGATGCCGCTGGTCGTCCGACCAGCCAATCCACGCATCACGGGCCTTGACCTGCAACGCCGCGCTCGCCCACCCCAGTAGGGCGACCCACTCTCCATCGACCGTCGCGACGTAGCACAAGACTTGACCGACCATGTCAGGCCGGCCTAAGTAATGATGTCGCGCCATGAGGTCCATCCAACGCGGCATTTCGTCTTTCGTCACTAAACGGACCTGTACCCTCCGGACGCGCGCTTTCATGCTATCCTCGGGCGCGTACGCGCCCCTGTTGGAGTCTCGTATTTTCGTGTTCATACCCTTGGTGTAGCAGATTTTGGGATTTTCCG
>NZ_JABBVZ010000265.1 GCF_012933365.1 Sulfobacillus harzensis
TAAATGCGTGGTACCCCGACAGCCGCTGAGAGATGAGGTCTCAGAACCGTGAGGTTCCAGAATTAGTATACTAGTGGTGTAAAAACTCGGTTTCCTGGTGACCGGTTACGCGAGCTTTTGTTGCGAAGACTCCGGCAACTCGTCCGGCGCGTTCGCGCCGGCGCGGAGCTTTTCCATCGACGTCTGACTGAAATACCGGCGCGGGAACGCCGCCCATTCATCGCTGTACTCCATCAACACGGCCCCCACGAGTCGCAATGCCGCGTCCCGGTTGGGAAAGATACCCACCACATCGGCTCGGCGGCCAATCTCCCGATTGAGCCGCTCTAACGGGTTCGTCGACGCAATCTGCTTCCAATGTTCATGGGGGAACCCCATGTAGGCCAAAATGTCGTCTTGGGCCTCCGCCAACAGGGTGGCCGCTCGGAGAAACCGCTCCTCCAGGTGTTCCGCCACCCGCTTGAGTTCGGCCCGCGCCGTCGTCTGATCCGGTTGCGCAAAGATGGTGCGCACGAGGGCGGCGACCATCGTTTGGGCCTGCTTGGGCACATGCACCAGGAGGTTCCGCATAAAGTGGACGCGGCAGCGTTGCCAACTGGCCCCTTGCAACACCTGCCGAATCGCCGCTTGAAGGCCCGTATGGGCGTCACTGATGACCAACTGCACACCGCGGAGGCCGCGCGCCACCAGATCCCGGAGAAAGGCCGTCCAAAAGGCCGCGTCTTCACTCAACCCGATGTCAAAGCCCAAGATCTCCCGGTCGCCCGACTGGGCGACGCCGGTCGCGACCACGAAGGCCATGCTCACCACCCGGTCACCTTCGCGCACTTTCACGTACTTGGCATCCAACCAGACATAGGGATACGTCTCTTCCAAGGGTCGCTGCTTGAATCGCTGGACGCGCTCATCCAGGCCTTGGCATAAGGCGGAGACCTGGGACTTACTGACGCCGGTCATGCCCAAGGATTGAACCAACTGGTCGACTTTCCGGGTACTCACGCCCAGCACATACGCCTCTTGAATCACCGATACCAAGGCTTGCTCACTACGCCGCCGGGGCTCGAGGAACTCCGGAAAATAGGTGCCGTGGCGGAGCTTCGGAATTGCTAACTGGACGGTGCCAACCCGTGTCTCCCAGGTTCGCGGCCGATACCCATTGCGGCTGTTGGTGCGCGTGGCGGTCCGTTCATGCGGCCCGGCGCCAATCTGTTGGGTCACCTCGGCTTCCATCAGTTGTTGTACAAACCATTCCACCGCCTCGCGGAGAAAATCGGTGTCATCCACTCCCGCCTTGCGGAGTAATTCAAACAGTGGCACAGTAGGGGTAGTCATCCCATTCGGACCTCCTCGTATAAAAAGAATTAGCCTACTAGCCCAAGACCTTGGTCTCGGGGCTTGCCGCGTAGCGGCAAGCGG
>NZ_JABBVZ010000266.1 GCF_012933365.1 Sulfobacillus harzensis
TGGCCCGCGAACTGAAGTCGGAGATTGTGCGGGGCGAGGTTGAGATTACCGTCATCAACGCCAGTGAGGTCCATGTGTATCAGCCCCCTTTTCTGTATATGGCCTTTGACCAAGCGGTGCCGGCGGAAGCCCAGCGTCCGGAGCGGCAGGTGGTGAACCCCCTAGTGAAGCTGGTGGTGGGCGACGCGGAGCGTGTGGACCGCGACGCCCACGCCGTGGTGATGGCCGACGGGACGTCGATCCCCTATGACTACTTGGTCATTGCGACGGGCAGCCGTCCGGCCCCGGAGACCATTCCGGGATTGGTGGAAGGCGGGCACCTCTTCTATACGGAAGAGGGCGCGTTGAAGCTCCGCGATGCGCTGGCGGACTTTCAGGGCGGCCGCATTGTGGTCACGGTGGGGGTCCCGCATAAGTGTCCGGTGGCCCCGGTGGAATTCACGCTGATGGTGCGCGACTGGCTCAACACGCGGGGGATGGAGTCCTCCGAGGTTCTGTACACGTATCCCATCGGCCGCCTGCACTCGCTGGAACCCGTCGCCAATTGGGCGTCGGCGGTGTTTCGCGAGCGCCACATTGAGTCGCAGATTTTCTTCAATGCGGAGTCGGTCGATCCGGACCAGAAGACCATCACGAGTCTCGAGGGCGACACGGTCTCCTACGATCTGCTGGTGGCGATCCCCCCGCACCGGGGACAGGACGTGATTCAGCGTTCGGGGCTGGGCGACGCGGGCCACTGGATTCCGACCGACCGCTACAGCTTGCAAATGGTGGGGGCGGACAACATCTATGTATTGGGCGATGCGACCAACCTGCCCATCAGCAAGGCGGGATCGACGGCGCATTTCGAAGCGGATGTCGTGTCGTCCAATCTGGTGAATCGCATTCGCGGCGGCCGCGGGTCCATCCGCTACGACGGCAAGGTGTTCTGTTTCATTGAGGCCGGCCACGACGAAGCCACCTATATCCAGTTCGACTACCAGCATCCCCCCAAGCCGCAGGCCCCGACGGCCCTGATTCATCTGTACAAGCTGGCGTTCAACAAGATGTACTGGCTGTCAGCCGCGGGCATTTTGTAGCCGATGCCAAGCGAAAGGAGGGTGGGCAATGGGAATGGTGGAGGTTGACGAGGCAACCCTCCGGGAGTTGACCTCGCTGTTGGGGGCGCTCAAGGATAGTGCAACCCCGGGGTTGGCGGAGCGGATCAGCACGCTCATGGTCTCCTTGGGCGCGGTGGCGGCGGCCGTGGAGCCCGGTCCGGCCAGCGCCATCGTGGACACCGCGATGACGCATGCGGACGCCTTGACCACCGCCATGCAGCAGCTGGGGGACTGGCAGCACAACGGGACCTGGAACGCGCTCACGGAGATGGTGTCGTTGGTGTCAGCCCTGCGCG
>NZ_JABBVZ010000267.1 GCF_012933365.1 Sulfobacillus harzensis
TGTCGGTTGCCTCCGCATACCAAGGAGATTGGGCTGGGCTGAAGGCAGCCTATCGGTTTTTTGACAATCCCTCGGTGGACCCTACCGCACTCCTTGCATCGCATCGCGAAGCGATGTGGGCACGTCGTACCCCGCACAAATGGATCTTGATCGCCCAAGACACGACGACGCTGAACTTTACGGGACACCGGGCGACGGAGGGGCTGGGACCGATTGAGTATCGGTGGGACCGGGGTCTCTTCGTGCATAGTGCGTTAGCCATGACGGCAGAAGGGGTTCCGTTGGGGATCGCGGCCCAAAAGATTTGGGTGCGAGACCTTGCAGAATACGGTAAAAGTGCCCGCCGGGAGACGCTGCCGATCGAGCAAAAGGAGAGCTATCGCTGGTTGGAAACCGCCCGGGCGGCTACGGTCCGCCTGCCGGCCGACAGCGAAGCCGTCATCATCGGCGATCGGGAATCGGACATTTACGAGTTGTTTATCATGGCTATCCAGGAACGACGGCATATTTTGGTGCGAGCGTCGTGGAATCGGCATCTTTACAAACACCCGACCCGACAGCTCTGGCCCGCAGCGGAAGAGGCTCCCGTGGTAGGGACGTCGGTCATTGAAGTCCCGCGCAAGCCGGGACAATCCGTCCGGACGGCAACTCTTGAACTCCGCGCGACAACGGTGACGTTGATGCGCCCACACGGCAAGCGGCGTGCGGGGATGGACCCCATCCCGTTGCAAGTGGTCTTGGCACGTGAAGTAGAAGCGCCGAACGACATACGGCCGATTGAGTGGCTCTTACTCACCACGTTACCCGTCGACTCGGCGACGGATGCAGCCCGGTTGGTGCGGTGGTATACCTACCGGTGGCGCATCGAGCGCTTTCATTACGTCCTAAAAACCGGCGGATGCCATGTTGAGCGCCTGCAATTGTCGACATTAGATCGCTTGACGCGCGCCATCACGCTGTATTCTATCATTGCGTGGCATATCCTCTGGCTGACGTACCAGGTGCGGCTCGATCCCCAGCACGACTGTAGCGGGGTCTTTTCTCCGCTCGAAGTCGCCGTTTTGCGCCGTCTCGTCCTACACCAACGCCCCCGACAGGGACCGCGCGCGGCACCTCCGGACCAAGAGCCACCCCTGACCTTACACGACGCGCTTCATGCGATTGCCAAACTCGGAGGGTTCATCGGGCGCCGGCGTGATGGCGACCCCGGCGTCAAGACCCTGTGGCGTGGATATCGCCAATTACAATGGATTTTGTGGGGCGTTGACCAATCGGTTTTACTCCGGGATTGAGTGTCCCAACTGACCCGTTGCGGCCGCAACGGGCTTCAGCCATACCTCGATTATTGTCAGCGAAGCCCCGG
>NZ_JABBVZ010000268.1 GCF_012933365.1 Sulfobacillus harzensis
GACGTGCTGACGGATGCGGCTTGGCGCGAGTTGCTGTTTCTGATGTTTCACGCGGGCCAAGCGGCGGTGGAAAGCATTCCCGATGGGGGCGTGCGCCCGACGCCGCTCTATCGTAAGGAGGCGACTCATGGCTAAGAAGTCTGGAACCACCTATCCCACGCAATCGGCCCTGGCGAATGCCATGGCGCCCGAGGCGTTGGAGTTTTTTCCGCAGTACCTGGTGGCTGGTCCCGAGTGGCGGCGGGTGTATGCGATTCTGGCTTACCCCCCGAGCGTCGAGGACGGGTGGCTGACCAGCGCGGCTAATCTGCCGGGGGTGACGCTGAGTTTGCATGCGGCCCCACAAGACGCCTATCAACTGGTCCAGGCGCTCAACCGCCGGATTGGCGCCATTTCGGGGCAACTCGCGATGGGTAAAAACGCCGCGCTGACCGAGCAGCGTCTGACGCAAGAATTAGAGGACGCGATGGCGTTGATGCGCCAAATCGACGCGGAGCAGCAGGGCACCTTTCAAACCGCCGTGTACCTGGTTGTGTCCGCCCCGGACGCAGAAGTGGGCTTACGCCGGGCCAAGCGGCTCGAAGGCCAACTGGCCGCCCAAGGCATGCGGGCGCGCCCGCTTGTGTACTACCAGAATGAAGGGTTGCAAGCATCCGGACCCTTCGGGATCTGGCCGAAGCCCATCCAGGGCGCGCAAATCTGGCCCGCCGCCACGATTGCGGCGAGTTGGCCCATGGGCGCGGGTGGCATTAACCACGGGTCCGGCATCGTGCTGGGCCACGACGCCGATGGCGGCATGGTCCTCATTGACCGCTGGGAGCCGCCCAAAGAGGCGGGGATCACCAACAAGAACTTCGCCATCCTGAGCCCGCCCGGCGGTGGCAAGTCCCATGCCACCAAGCTCATGATGCTCCGCGAGTGGGCGTTAGGGGCGAAAGTCTTCGTCCTCGACCCGGAACGCGAATATCGCGGTCTTGCTCGACAGCTTGACGCCGCGTGGATCAATGCAGCCGGGGGTGGGACGCGGGTGAATCCCCTGCAAGCGCCGAGCCTGCCAGACGACACCGATGAGGAAGGCGGGAGCGGGAGCGGGCTGAGCACCCACATTCAGCGGGTGCTGGACTTTTTCGCGACCTATCTCCCCGATCTCTCGCCCATGCAACGGGCCCTCTTGGAGGAAGCCGTGGAGCGGAGCTACGCGACCCACAGTATCACGAAGGATATGGATATTGGAACCATCCCGGTGGACGGATGGCCCCATGTCGGGGATGTGTATGCTTACTGCCAAGCGCAAACCGGGCCGGAATGGGCCACGCTGACGGCCCTCCTGCGCACGGCGGGCGAAGG
>NZ_JABBVZ010000269.1 GCF_012933365.1 Sulfobacillus harzensis
GGAGGTCGAGGCAAAAGCCCAAGGCAAATGGCGTAATTGTATGGAATCAAAATCTACGAAGCCTGGGACAACCTCCCTGCATTTCCCCTTAATAGTTAACGTTTATCGTGTTAACGACCCCAAAAGAATTTGAGCCAAACGTGAATGTTGCAATATCGTTGGCTTGTGCATTCGAAATGGTGCCCGAGGATTGGACTTCCCACTTGCCCCACGAGTAACTGGCATCCCACGTATTGGGGTTTGCCACCGCTGGCCAAGTCAAGTACATCGTGTTGCTCGATGAACTCACGGACACACCGGCAGGAATGCTAACTGAGGTCACGGTGCTGGTTGCGGTCACATTTTCGCTTGGTTGAAGTGTTATATTGTTTGCATCAAAAGGTGAGCTTCCCCACCAATATCCGTAAACGACACCGTTGGCCGTAAGATAGTCGGGTTGCCATGGCCATGATTTATGAGCGTCGGACAATGTTAGCTTCGATTCTGTCTCTACGTATGAACCGTTGTAACTACGCGTGCTATCAGTATTCCAGCTTTGGGTGGAATTGTAATTGCCAGTTTCGTTGGTGAGTGTGTTATAGGTACCTGAACCATTTGACCCAGAATTCGGTGACTTTGGTCCCTGTGCCATTTGAGGCGGGGCTTTTGGTTTTGGAGCATTTGCGGGAGCCTCATACACCGTGTATCCGGGACCTTGTGCTACCAGGACGGTCGCCTCTGAGTTAGCCGTTGCTCTTGAGTCAGCAACGGGGGTTGCAGTCCGAGTCGCTGCAAAGGTCAGAGTCGTTGGCAGAAGGCCCGCAATCGATACAACGCTAGCAACACCAACGACACGTAGAACCTTGCTCATAACGCATCTTCCTCTCATGTGACCGTACGGTCGTTTTTTTGGAGTGGTTCTGATTACCACTATTCTCCATTACTGGGGTTATTTCCTGCTTATTTGTGTAGTTGATTCTTAACGAAAGCAAGATCAACTCATCACGCTAGGAGGGGATGGAATGGTATTTACCTTTGCGTACTTAGCGTCCGATTACGTGAACAGGTATTACCCGCAAGTCAGCTTCCCCATAAATGCCGGAGAGCTGCGCGGACCCGGCGCGTCAGGTTGCCTTCACGCTATTTATTGCCACGCTGCCGCACTACGCGGTTACAAAAACCCCTATTACGCAAAGATCTCCCGAGCTTTCCTCCGCACCCGTTGAACCGCGTTGTCGTAAGATTTGTATTCCACCCCTAATTGGCGTGCAGCATCGGCCAAGGGGAGAGGGTGTAAGATCTTTTGTGTAAACGTTCCCCGCTGCGGTAAAATTAGGAGATACGCGCCATCCAGGCTCTGGGG
>NZ_JABBVZ010000026.1 GCF_012933365.1 Sulfobacillus harzensis
CCCCCCCCCCCCCCCCCCCCCCCCCCCCCCACCCCCCCCCCCCCCCCCCCCCCCCCCCCCCCCCCCCCCCCCCCCCCACCCCCCCACCACCCCCCCCCCCCCCCCCCCCGGTGAATATTCTGATAAAATGTCGGTAGTCCAGTGCTCCCTCGGGGCGGGACGACCCAGCGCGTACCCCTGAACGGCGTCCACACCCTCGTCGGCCAATCCCGAGATCCACGCGGCGTCTTCGACGCCTTCGGCAATGACCAGCGCCCCAATCTCTTGGGCACATCGGACCCAGTGCCGCAGGGGTTCGGTCGTCCGCGCCGCCCACACCTGCACAATCGAGCGGTCCAGTTTCACAATGTCCGGTTGGACGCTGTACAACCGCTCCACGGTGGAGTGCCCCGTGCCCGCATCGTCCATGGCGATCCGGTATCCTTGCCGCTTTAATCGCTGGATTCCTTGCAGATCGGCTGCCGATAACGCCGTGCTCTCGGTCACTTCCCAAACCACCTGCGTGGGATTGGCCAAGTCCGACAAACTGCGGTACTCCCGAAAGTGCGCGCTACTCACGTTCAAAAATAATGCACCACCCAATGAGCCGGCGGCGACTTCCGCCGCTCTGATGGCAACCCGATCCAACGCCACGGCCAATTGCTTCTGTTGCGCATAGACCCACACACGATCCGGCGCGCTCCCATTCGGAAACCTCGACAAGGCCTCGAAGCCCCAACGTTCTCCCGTGACCGTCCAAATGGGCTGAAACACCGCCATAATCTCGCCAGATGCCAAAGCCGCGTGTAGCGCCTGATGAACCCCAGATAACGCATCGTTCATTTCCATTCCTCCTGGGCAAACGCGGATACCTTTTCTAAATTTCGCGCCCAATCGACAGAGTCCTTCTTTCACGTCCATACAAATTTCGACACGAGCCAGTAATAAGACCTATAATACAAATGAAGAGTAGATAAGGAGTCATCTGAATGGGTACCAAGCCGCCTCATCGCCGTCGGTCGGTAGCGGCCCCCCGGACCATGCTGTGGTTTGTGCTAGCCACTGCGGGATATACCGTGGGCACAACCGGCATCGGGTGGTGGGGTGCGACCACCGCTCACACCGTTCGTACGATCATAGCCGAAAGCATTCTTTGGGTCATTTTTCTTCTGACGATGCTCCGATTTCTGATGCATAGACTCGTACGTCCCTGGCAAGCCGCGGCCATTCACGACGACCTTACCGGCGTCTTGCGCGCCGGTGCCTTTTGGGAGCGGGCCGAACGCCAGATGACCGAGGCGATGATCGCCCGTCATCCAACTGCCTTCGTCTTCTTTGATCTCGATGATTTCAAGCAAATTAACGATCAGTACGGCCATGCGGTCGGCGACGCGGTGCTCCAGGCGTTGAGTACGATCTTGCGCCAATCCGTCCGTAGCGGGGATCTTCTCGGGCGCTTGGGTGGCGAAGAGTTCGGGTGGTTTATGACAGGCGTCGCGCCGGCGGACGCGGTGCTGGCTGCCCAACGTGTCCTCGCCCGGTGTCGAACGACGGCTGTGCTGCCTTTGCGTGGGTTTAGTCTCTCGGGCGGATTGGCCGTCGCCTCACCCGATCCTGCGGAACCCCTAACCGCCTGGGATTTGGGCCGTCGGGCCGATTACGCCCTCTATCAAGCCAAAGCACAGGGCAAAGGGCAAATTGTGCAATTCATGCCCTAACGCTCGTGGTTCGGAAAAATAGGCTACTGGCAACCAGCACTCGGTAGGGAGACATGTGGTCATCCAACCCGTTCACTCCGCTAATCCGTGCCGTCGAATCGTGTCGATCGATGGACAGGGGTTGAGTATTGGACCGGACGACATCCCATGGCACACTCGCATCGAGGTAACGAGCCATGCCGTTGGACCTTGGACCCGGATAGTGAGGAAATGGGGCTGTGGGTGGACCGGTGGCTGCAATCTCTGCGGAAGGCGGGGCTCAAGCCCCGTGCGTTGCAGCGGTACGCCGAACGGTTGGCGGATGCCCTGGCGGCCCGGATTGTGATTCGGACCTCGTGGCGGCGTTTTTTGCGTTTATCCATCAGGCGCCGTGATCCGCGCAAGCGTTGGGGCGCAACAAGATCGGGGATCGGGGTGCCTGTAGTGAGTAGGGTGCTCCTTGTCTGGCCCGTCGCCATAGCCTCCAACAACTCTAACGCCTCACCGCCACGCACTTCGCCCACGATGATGCGATCCGGGCGCATTCGCAACGCATTGATCACCAGTTGGCGGACAGTCGTTTGGCGATGCGCCTCCAAGCGAACGGTATTGCGGTGGGCAATGTTGAGCTCGCGTACGTCCTCAATAGTCACGAGCCGCTCCTGCTCGGGAATCTCTTCCGCCATAAGCCGAAGCAGTGAGGTTTTACCGCTGCTGGCGCCTCCGGCAATGATGATGTTGTGACGTTGCACCACCATCTGCCGCAAGTCCTCCCACAAGGCTTCACTAAATGACCCGCGGCTTAAGTAGTCATCAAGGCCCAGGGCACGTACCGGGTGACGGCGAATCGTAATGGACGGAACCTCCGAGACCGGCGGGATCACGCAATGAATACGGGAGCCATCACTGAGCTGGGCATCGCAGAGAGGCACCTCGGTGTTCAGTTCGCGGCCGGCCCGATTGGCAATGCGCCGTGCGAGGTCTCCCACTTCGTCGACATCGACGAAATCGACTGCCACGGGCTGGATGCGCCCCTCGCGTTCTACAAATGCATCCAGCCCGTTGACCATAATTTCCGTGACCGCCTCATCCTGCAACAGCGCGTCCAACGGTCCCAATCCCGTCAGTCGATGCACCAGCGAGCGGCGATAGAAGGCGGTCAGATGGGGCGGACACTGGAGATCCTCGGACACAATCTGACTTAAGGCTTCTTCCAGTCGCTCAACGCGCGTTCGATCCCATACTAAATGCTGGGCAACATCGGGATACCGTTCCATCAGAAGCTGACTCCACCGCGTCAAGGTTGGCTCCAGATCGCCCCGATCCTCTTCCGCATGGTTAGTTAACGCTTGAGCCGCCACGCTTTCCGGTTTCCAGCTAAACGTTGACATCAAATCCCTTCCCTTTCGTCTTCGCGCGCGCATGCGCCATCCATGCCCGCACACCCAACCGGGGCCGTCCAGAATCACACTCCGGTTCCGCCGGAGAGGCTCTGAGCGTATCCGGCGACAATACCGACACGTGTAGCTGCGGCTGGTATAAGCGGCAAAATTCGCGGGTATTCTGAAGCACGCGCTCACTGGTATCCTGGCTGGCCCAAACCATCATGTGCTCCACCCGGCTCACCACGTAGAGCGCTTCCCGCCGACCAATCCGGGACCCTAAATAGAGTCCCTGCCACGCCCACGGCAAATTGAGCATCCGATCCAGATCGGCGTTTTCCGGAACGGCGCTGCCCGGCCGCCAAGGCGGCGGGGCGGGAATCACCCAGAGTCCGTCGACGGCAAGTGCCCGCCAGCGCTCAAACAAATATTCGCCGCGTTCAAACACCCGTGGCGCAACATAGAGCGATGCGCCCGCGCCCGCCTCATCCAAGTCCACCCACCCGCCCCCAGGTCCCCACTGCTTTCGGGCCAATGCCCCAAGGCACTCCACTAGCGGCTTAAGCGGCGGATAAGGAAAGACCGACACCACCGTGAAACGCTGGGGCAGAACGAGCGAGGTCAAATCGCTCGAGGCCCACCAACGGCGCAGGCGGTCAGCATCAATCTCCCCACGCCATACTTCCGCTCGCCCCTGAAGCTCTTCCCATCGCGAGTGGCTGAATTTCTCGCCCACCCAGATGACGACTTCAGGTCCTCCGGCCCGATGAGGCCGGTCTAACAGCCACTCGAGCGCCATGTCGAAATCGGGAATTCGCTCTCCCACCAGTACCGCTTCAGCTTTGTCCATCGCCTGAACCGCCTCGCTCCAGGAACGCACCTGGATCACCGTCTTAGGCGCTTCCTGGGCAAGGAACTGGTCCACACCTTCGTGACCGCTTGCAACGATTTTCATCGTTCCATCCCCACTAGTTCAATGGTGCTTTCGAACGCCTGACGCTCATAAGCGATCGCCTGCGTGAGCGGCATAGCGACTTGCACACTTGCCCCGTGGCTCAGGCCTACCACCGTCACAGGGCCGGATTGCCAGGCCAGTTGCCCGTTTTTGAGAACCGCCAATATATCGACCTGGCGGCCAATGGCGGCCACAGTCACATCGGCGGAATCGGCGGGCGCCACCGCCACCACGACCGCCCCCGAAGGAGGCCTAGCCCCGACGTCCACGGGGGAGACAATCTCACCTGCAAAAAGTGGCGTCTTGGCATAGCCCACGAGCGATGCCGGCTCAACCCCATGGATACGGGTAGATTTCACCCAACGAATATCGGACGCGGAGAGCCGCGTCCCAGCAGCCACATCGTGCCGCAGCACCGGTACCAGCAGCGCCTGTGGCTGGCGGCGCGGCACCACGCTGAGCACCATGAACACCAGGGCTGCAGCCACGAATGCAGCCAATCCGGCCCGCTCTTGCAGGCGGCCGATTGCCCCTTTCATCCCAATCCCTCCCCTGTTGGCGCCAGCCATTGCTGCTCTTGGCGCGACGCAATCACCTTAAGCGGCAGATGGTCGTCATCAAGAATGAGAAGCCCTTCTCCTGTCCCCGCCGATCCAATCCAGTCCACTTCGCCGTCGTGAAGCCGCATCAGCTCGGCTACCTCCGCCAGACTTTCCGGGTGCTGGCGCAACAACAGCACCATGGGAGCGTTGCGAAAACAAACCTCGGCCGCCCGATTACGGGTAAAGTCTCCGATATCCTGCGACAACAGGCTGAGCGCCGTACCCCACTTGCGCGCCCGGCGAAATAGCTCCTCAAGATATGGCGCCGAACTGTGATCTGTCAGCAAGCGCCAGGCTTCATCAAAAATCACTAGCCGACGCCCCTCTTGACGTCCCATGCGCCGCATGACCCATTCGGTCAAGGCCAGATACACGGCTCCTTTGATGGACTCGCTGAGGCGACTCAAGTCAAACACCTCAAAGCGATCCGATGCAGCGTTGGGTGGCCCGGCGGCCGCCCGCCATCGCTCCCCGGCCAATCGTAGCCGAGACCCCGCTCTTCGGTCCGCTTTGTCCGTGGCCTCGATGAGTCGATCCAAGGTTACGGCAGTGACACTGTCTGGGGTAAAACGCCCCGGCGGGCCACTCATGAGGTGCCACAAGGCATCGTGGATGGATATTCCCCAAGTCTCCATAAGTTCAGGGGACAACCGCCGGAGTAGCCGCAGGATAAAGTCCCCTTGGCGTTCTCGTTCCTCGATGCCGCCCGTATCAACGGTGAATGGGTCATAGGGAAAGCCGCTGGCCTGGCCCAAAGTCCACAGGGTAGCGCCACGCTCTGCCAACCATCGGTACTCGCCCTCGGGATCGACGATGGTGACGCGGATGCCCCGATAACGGGAGCGAACGGCCTCAAGTTTTGCGGCAAAGCTCTTCCCCGCTCCCGACCACCCAATAGTAATGGAGTGGGGTGCAGCCATTTGAAACCGGTCCACGATAACCAAGGTTCGGCTGGCAGGATTGATGCCCATCACTTGGCCGTGCGGATGTACCACATCGCGCGAGGAAAAGGGAAACAGCGTTGCCCAGGCGCGCGAATCCATCTCGCGCAGCTTGTCGCTCCCCTCGCCCAATGGCCACAGTCGTCGGAGCCCTATTGCCTGCTGAAACCGGAGCCGGCGCAACACCACCATCATCCCCTGTGCCAGACTCTCCAAAAGCCGTGAGTTGTGCTCCAATTCCTCCAACGACCCACCCCAAACTGTGATGGTGAGACCGACTTCCAGCATCCGGGCATCGCCACGGGCCATCTGCCGGCGCACCGTTTCAGCATCCTCAAGCGCGACGCTGTCCTCGGCGCGTCCGATGCGTCCTTGCGCCCGATCCGCCGCAACCGATCCGCGATGCCAAACCATACGCCGGCCGATGCTTTTCACCGCCTCGCCCAAATCCACGGGGGCGCAAGATATGGCCAGTGTAATGGGGTCGGGAAACCCCATCAACGGTTCAAACCAACCCGGACTGACTTCCCGGGGATACCCAACCACGGTATAGCTGCGGGCATAAGTGTCTCCCACCTCGGCATAGTCCGGAAAGAGCGCCAAATGCGACGGCCACACCGCATCCAATGGATCGCGCCTCGGCTCCCAACGCCGTCTTAATCCCATGCCCAATTCACCCCCGCCGGCAAACGCCGACCGCCACCCAAGCTGGCAAACAGGAAGCGGAACAGATCATCCCGTTCCAAGCTCTTTACCCGGATGCCTAGCGGCTTAAGCCCGGCCGCAATCAAGTCGCGGCGCCGTTCCAATTCCCGTTCCGCCTCGTCCCACAGCACTTCGCCGTGCCGCCGGGGCCGAGTGCGTGTATCGAGTCCCTGCCATGAAAGAATGATGAAAAATCGCCGCCGTACCAGATGCTGGACCGTAGCTGTCTCTTGAATAAACTCGATGTAGTCGCCTAAAGATGGCCTCAAATGGGGTTCAATGTCCTCTTCGCCACTCTTCATTTCGCCAAGATAGTCATCCATTCTCAATACATCGGAGCGCACCAAGATCTCTACGGGAAAGCTTAAGCTGTTTAAAAAAGCCGTGTAGGCGTTGACTAGCCGTTCTTGATCCTTTACCGAACGGAGGCCGAAATTGATGGGAAACGCTTCTAACACTGCCGAGTAACGATCCCGCCCCACCAGACACAAACCGGGACCCACGGCACGAATGGGAAAGACTTGATTCATCCGAACAGCCATATTCTCGTCACCTCTTTAGACATGTCATGAGAAATCCATTCTCCCTTAGGGAAGGAAGAGTCGGGGTCGAAGCCAGAAGCCGGCGGCGCGGCATGCCCATTCGGGAAGGCTGGTGCCTTCCAACCGAACCAGGGCCATAGCCAATCCCAGCGTGGTCGTTGCCGCCATGATTGCAAGAGCGGCTGTGCGGTGCTGGTGCAGCATCCGCCACCAGACCAAGTCCAAAGCTGCTGCCGCCATGACCCATATCAGGTCCGCCAATGTCATTCCGAACAATATTTCCGGCTCGCGTTTTAAGGGCAGGAAGACCGTTCGTGTTACCGCCATAGTCGTGTCACTCCCCACCCGGCGCCGGCTAAGCGGCGGAATTGCGCGGGAACCCGGGTCATATACCAAAACAGGGCGACTTCCAGAAAGATGGTGGAGTTGCCCAAAGACCGGGATCCGACCAACTGCACTGCGAGCCAAAAGCACGCAGCATGCAGCGTTTGCACAAACACCACCACCACGAGTTCTCGAAGTAGATTGCCAATGGCCCGGTCATCTCCGAACGCGGCCCAAGCCATGGCGAACCAGGGAATGGCTGCTGTCAACAGATAGAGCTCAATCATGCGAGCGGCATAGAACACCGCCAGATATAGCACGATCCCAATCAGCGCCAGCGCCGTAAGGAGTACGGCTAACGGAGACAGACTGCCTTGAGGAGCAGCTCCTGAGGCCAGGGACCCGGCGCCGCCGATTATCGCCGCCACCGCCGCGTTATTGAGGGTTAGCATCATCCGCACCGCCCAGATCCCAGCCGTTGCCATGAGGGCCGCGGTGAGCAAGCGTTCCAGCACCACCGGAAGCGGCAGCCGAAGTCCCGGCAAGGCGAGTTCAGGCCACATCGAGCGGAGCACCGCCACCAACAACACCACCCCCACTGTACCCAGAGCGGCGTCACGGCTGATGCTGTAGAGATGCATGACCGCCGAGGGCCACGGCAACGGCGCGAACAGCGTGTGTTTCAGTCCTTTGCCGGCCAGCCTTACCATTTGCTGCCACGCCCAGCGGGATAAACTGTTGACTACCCAAACTACCGGGTCAAGCGTGGGGCGACTCATCACGAAACCACATACTGAATCAGTTGGCGAATGACATCCACCATCAACACCAACCCCAACCCCATGGCCGCACGTCCCATCAATTCCTTGCTGGCCTGCACGGCCCGCGGATTGTGCGACACCATGAAGCGGATGCCGCCATAGACCATCACCAAGGTAAAGATTCCGCCGGCCAGATCAGCCAAGAGACCCGTCAACCGGCTGATTGCTTGTATGACGGCGCCGTCCGGCATCGTATCGCCTCCCCAAAGAAAATGGTGAGGGCTTAACCCTCACCGCAAATGGTAGCGACAGATTGTTCCAGATTCTCTGTCTAAATTTTCGACCCACTTCGACACACGAATTATGATCCCCCCAAACAGCCGCGCAATTGGCTGAATTCCCTTTATTTCGTCACCACTCGACAAATTTACAGGATTTTCTTAGTCTAAAGACGACTAGCCTTTTGCTTCTTTTTGAGCCGTTCCTGCCGCCTGGCTTCCGCCGCGTGAAACCGCTCTTCTTCCTCGGGAGTGCGTAAAATCAAGGGGGGAACCTCGACGGGTTGGCCGGTTTGACTCAACGCCACGAAGGTGAGAAAAGCGGTCGACGTCTTCTTGCGTTCGCCTGTGTCCATATTTTCTCCATAGACATCCACGCCGACCTCCATCGAGGTGCGGCCCACCCAGTTTACCTGAGCGATGAGATGAACGACTTCACCGATGCGAATGGGATGCAAAAATTCTACGCTGTCAATGGATGCCGTGACCGCCACACGCCCGGCGTGACGATTGGCGGCCATGGCGGCGGCCATATCCACCCAATACATGATGCGACCGCCAAAAATATTGCCCAATTGATTGGAGTCCCCCGGCAAGACCAACTCGGTCATCTCGGTGCGGGACTCCGCCACGGTCTTCCCTTGCGCCACTGTCGATTCTCCTCTCATTGCATAGGGTCGCGTCGTCCAGACGATGCTAAACCCGCTGGTCTCTTACAGGGTTACCAGAATGCGATGGGGATTGCAAACGAGGAGGAGCGTTCAATGGGAATCAAGACCCCGAACGGCACAAAATCCCGCCACCCCCGGGTTGGACACGGCCACCGAGCCTTTCAAAAAGACCTGACATCATCTACCCTCACCCTGCTTACGATTGGCGGAATTATGGGGTCGGGTCTCTTCATGGCCAGCGGGTTGGCCATCCGTCACGCCGGGCCGCTGGTGTTGGCCATGTACGCTCTGGGAGCGCTGATGATGATTTTAGAGATAAACGCCTTGGCGGAGATGTCCGTGGCTACCCCGGCGCCGGGATCCTTCCTGGTGTACACGCAGAAAGTCCTTGGACCGGGATGGACCTTTGTCGCCGGTTGGATTTTTTGGTTTTCCAGCGTTCTCACCATGTCTAGTGAAGTGACTGCGGCCTCCCTTTTCTCCCGCTTGTTTTTCCCCGGGGTGCCGCTATGGGGCTGGTCCCTCGCCTATTCGGCGCTTATCATCGCCATTAACTTCATTAGTGTCCGCGGCTTTGGCACGATTGAAGGCTTTATGGCGGGGGTGAAAACGATTGCCGTCGTGCTGTTTATTGTTTTTGGTGTACTGATGCTCTTGCATGTCATTCCTACCCACCATCCCATGACACCTCTGGCCACTCTGACCGGACATGGAGGCCTTGTCCCAACCGGATGGTATCATGCCCTTCCGGCCATGATTCTCGTGCTTTTTGCCTACGCCGGGACTGGCGTTATTGGGCTGGCCGCCGCAGAAACGCGCCGGCCACGGGACACCATTGGCCGGTCTGTGCGCAACACCACCGTTTTAGTCACCGTAATGTTTTTGGGGTCCATCGCGATTATCCTGATGGTGAGCCCCTGGAATATCCAGTCTGATGCCATCAGCCCCTTCATTGTCACCTTGCGCCAAAGCCGATTGGCCTGGACAGCGCTCGTCATGAACCTCGTGTTGCTGTTTGCCGTGCTGTCCACCATGAACGCCGCCCTTTATTCCAATGTCCGGGTGCTCTATGGTTTAGCGCAACAGGGAGAGGCGCCAAGGGCTTTGGGTCGGCTCAACAAGCGCGGTCTGCCGACGCGGGCCATTTGGACCAGTGCCGGGCTTTTGGCCCTCACCATCCTATTGGCTTACGTGCTTCCAAAGAAAGCCTACAGCTATCTCGTCACAGCCACCGGATTTCAGGCCATGTTTATCTGGCTCATGGTTCTACTCACCGAGCGGCTGTATCGCCCATATCTGGAGGCCCACCATCCCAAGAAACTGAGCTATAAGCTTTGGGGATTTCCCTTCACGACCTATCTGGTCATGGCGGTCGTGCTGCTGAGTATGGCAGTCTCACCGTTTGCGAAGGGTGAGTTGGTCGGCGCCCTGGTGGGACTCGGCGGCATCGCCGCCGCCCTCGGTGTCTGGCTGATTTTGCGCCATCGACTACGAACTGCGCGCTAGCCAGGACGCCACCTCAACATGGTCCGTGCGAGGAAACATATCCACGGGTATGGCCTGCATCAATTGAAAATGCGGCGACAGACGCCCGACATCCCGCGCCCAGGTATCGGGATTGCAGCTAATATAGATGATTCGACCGGGTTTGAGGACGTTGAGCCGTTCCACCACCCGCCCATCCAATCCCGCTCGGGGCGGATCTACAATGACGGTCCCGGGCGGATCGGCCGCTCGTTTCACCCAGGCATCGATGACATCCTCCACCCGCCCTACCTCGACTCCCACATTGGTTAGATGGTTTAAGGCAAAGTTTTCCCGCGCATCGTGCACCGCTTCGGGATTGACTTCGAGCGCTCGGACCCATCGTGCCTCTCGGGCAGCCAACGCGGCAAGTGTCCCCACGCCGGAATAAAGGTCCCAGACCTCACTGGGTCCGCCTGGCAGAAAGTTCAGGGCAGCCCGGTAGAGCACTTCCACTTGCCCCGGATTGACTTGAAAGAAGGAGGTATAGGACATGCGAAACCGTAGTCCTAAAATCGAGTCGATTAATGAGTCCTGGCCAGCCAGGCAGACCGTTCGCTCGCCCAGCACCCGGTTGGTCGGTGCAGGCTGAACGTTCATTCCCACACCCGCGACCCGCGGCACGGCCGCCATGATGGCTTCCGCGAGGGAGGCCAATTCCGGATGCGGTTCCGTCACCACCAAGAGTGCCAATAGCTTTTGCTCCATCCGTGAGGAGCGAATCAGAAGATGGCGCAAAATCCCGCTGCGCTGCGTTTCATCGTAAGGAGGAATGCGAAAGCGATTGACAAGATCCTCCGCCACCTGAAGCAACTCGTTGACCCAGGGGTCTTGAATGGCACAGTGGGCAGCGCCGATCACCTCGTGAGTGCCCCGCCGATAAAGCCCAAGGCGGACCTTGCCCCGCGTTCCGCCAAAAGGAAACTGTCCTTTATTACGATAGCCGTACGGGTCTGGACACCCTCGAATCGCCTCCACCAAGTCCCCGTTTACTTGTGCGATGCGCGTCAGGGCCTCTCGCACCCGGTTTTCCTTATACGCGAGTTCCGCCCCATAATCCCAATGCTGAAATGCGCATCCGCCACACTGGCCAAAAATGGGACAGACAGGCGCCACACGTGTCGGGACCGTGCGTTTAGCCGAAACAAGCGCACCGCGGGCAAAATTCTTTCGCGTCTCGATGACGCGGACCCTGACCAGTTCCCCGGGAAGGCCGCCGGGGATGAAAATCAACCGCCCGTCGGGCATGCGGCCCACCCCGTCGCCCGCCTGTCCCATTCGCTCAATTTCCACCGTCAGCAGATTGTTGTCAGCCATCCCAGGACACCCATCCTTCCCGGTCGACGGCGAGATCCCAGCCCAATGGCAGGCTCCACATCGGCTCCGAATGGCCTGAGGGAAACCCGCACCAGGCAGGTATTCCCAGCGTCTCCGCAGCCTCGCCAAAAATGGCCTCGGCCACCTCTTTTGACTCACCGGGAGGCAGTTGAATATCGCCCACCACCAATCCCCGAGCCTCTTTTAGGACGCCGGTCAACCGCAATTGGGTCAGCATGCGCTCGATGCGATAGGGTGCCTCATGGACCTCCTCGACATACAGCACCGTCTCGCGGCAGTCCACTTGAAAGGGCGTGCCCATCAGGGACGCGATCAAGGTGAGGTTCCCTCCCCGCCAGGGTCCCGTCAACGCTTGCGGAGCCCCCAGCGGCTTCAATCGGGTGGGCGACAGTCGTGCCGGCCTTCTGTTTAGCACGTCCAAGAATGAAGCACGAGTCACGGGATTCTCCCAATCACTCTCCGCATTGGGCCCATGAATGGTTGGCCATCCCAACTTGGCCAACCCCAGGTGCAGCGCCGTGATGTCGCTGAACCCTACGACAATCTTCCGCTCCGCGTTCCGTAGGCTCTCCCAATCAATCTGATCCATAATCCGCATGGCCCCATATCCGCCCCGAGCCGCCAACACCACCGCGACAGCGGGATCTAACAAGGCCTCCATCAAATCCTGAGCCCGGTCATGGTCTGTTCCTGCAAACCCTAAGGGATGCCATACATCAAACAGATGGCGGCCGTACGTAACCTGGAATCCCGAGGCGGCCAAAACTGCGGCCCCTTGTTCTACCCGCTCACGGTTGACGGCCGCGGCCGGTGCCACGATGCGAATCTGGGCTTCGGCGCCAATCCTAGGCATTCTGATAGTCGCGGGCGATGGTCTCCCTCAGCAGTTGGTTAACCAAATCGGGTTTAGCTTGCCCGCGGGTCGCCTTCATCACTTGCCCCACCAAAAATGCCAAGGCTTTCTCCTTCCCGGACAGAAAATCCTGAACAACCGATGGATTCTTGCTCAAAACCTCCTCAACCACCGCTTGGATAGCCCCTTGATCGGTAATCTGCGCGAGTCCGCGTTCCTTGACCAAAGTCTTGGCGTCCCGCCCCGTCTCAAACATCGCCTCCAGCACCTCTTTGGCCATGCGCCCGGACAAGGTGCCTTGTTGGATGAGGGTCAACAGTTCGACTAATCCCTGAGGACGCACCACCGCCGTCTTAAAGCTCTCGCCGCGCGCATTAATGAGCCGTGCCACGTCAGAGAGCATCCAATTGGTCACCAGACGCTCGTCGTGAAAGTCCCGCACGGCCTCTTGCCAATAGTGATAGGCGTCTTTATCCAGAACCAAAACCTCGGCATCCTTGGCCGGGATGCCCCGTTCCACCAGTGATGCGCGGATGGCGTCGGGCAAAGCTGGAAGGCTCTCCTTCAGGGCGTTAATCCACGACGGATCCAGGACCAAGGGCGGCAAATCCGGCTCAGGGAAGTAGCGGTAGTCGTTGGCCTCCTCCTTGGATCGCTGGCTGTACGTGCGTCCCGTCTGGTCGTCAAACCCACGCGTTTCCTTAACAATCCGCTCCCCTCGGGATAACAGCTCTCGTTGGCGTTCGACCTCATATTCGATGCCGCGCTGCACGTTGCGGATCGAGTTCACGTTCTTGATCTCCACCCGCGGCAAATCCTCAAGACTGCCTGTCCAGTCCCGGGGCCTTAGCGATACGTTCGCATCGCAGCGCATCGAGCCTTCCTCCATGCGTAAATCGGATACATCCAAATAACTCAACACGGCGCGAAGCTCGGTCAGATACAACCGTGCCTCCTCTGGCGAACGTAAGTCAGGTTCGGACACAATCTCAATTAATGGTACGCCCGCCCGATTGAGGTCGACCAGCGATCCACTGGCATCCCCGAGACGGATTCCCATATGGTTCAGCTTGCCCGCATCTTCTTCCACGTGAATCCGCCGGATCCCAATTTTCTTCATGCCGTCGGCGCCCCGAATCGTGACCCATCCGTACTCGGCTAAGGGTTGATCGTATTGGGAAATCTGGTACGCCTTGGGTAAGTCCGGATAAAAGTACTGCTTGCGATCAAACTTCGAAAAAGGCCTCACTTGGCAATTGAGGGCCAGGGCCGACCGCACCGCCAGCTCAATCGCCTGTTGGTTCAAAACCGGCAGCACCCCGGGAAGGCCTAGACATACTGGGCAGGTTTGTGAATTGGGTGCCGCTCCGAACGCCGCGGAACAGGAGCAGAACAGTTTGCTCTGAGTCTTTAGCTCCACGTGCACCTCAAGACCAATAATCACATCGTAGTCGCTCATTGCTGAACCTCCTCCGGCCACGGCATGGGTTGGCAAATGGACTCTACCGCGCGGACAGCCCCTAAAAGCGCCTCGTCCGCCAATGTCGGCGCCAGCCACTGTACCCCCACCGGGAGCCCCTCGCCCAATCCCAACGGAATAGAAATTCCCGGAATTCCGGCCAAATTGGCGGTCACGGTATAAATGTCGCCCAAATACATGCGAATAAGATCGTCGCTTTTTTCGCCGAGGCGAAAGGCTCGGTCGGGTGTGGTGGGCGTGACGATGTAGTCTACGATGGAAAACGCTCGTTCAAAGTCCTCCCGAATTCGGGTGCGGACCTTCTGCGCGGTGAGATAATACTGGTCATAGTACCCGGCGGACAAGGCGTGAGTTCCCAGCAAAACGCGCCGCTTCACCTCATCGCCAAATCCTTCGTCGCGGGTGGTTTCATACATGCTAAGCAAGTCATGGCCTGAGGCGCGCATCCCATAGCGCACGCCGTCATACCGCGACAGGTTGGACGAAGCCTCGGCCGGGGCAATGAGATAATAGGCGGCGATGGCATAGACGCTGTGGGGAAGCGAGATCTCCACCAACTGGTGCCCTTGTTGCGCCAATCCCTCAAGATGGGCTTCCACAAGTTGGCGCACAACCGGATCGAGGCCCTCTCCAAAATATTCCTTCGGGATGCCAATTCGCCAAGGCCCGGACGTGCCCTCGGGAGCCCAAGCACCGCTTTGGAGTGAGGTGGAATCTTGCCGATCGTATCCCTGGATGGCCTCGAATACCCGACGGGCATCACCAACTGAGCGCGTCATGGGTCCAATCTGATCGAGACTCGACGCAAACGCAATCAACCCGTATCGTGACACCCGCCCATAGGTCGGCTTAAACCCGACGACGCCCGTATAGCTGGCGGGCTGTCGAATCGACCCACCCGTGTCGCTTCCTAGCGCAACCGGCACCATACGCGCCGCGACGGCAGCAGCCGACCCACCACTCGACCCCCCCGGAACGCGCGTAAGGTCCCAAGGGTTAAACGTGGACCCAAAGGCGGAATGCTCGGTGGACGATCCCATGGCAAACTCGTCCAAATTGGTCTTCCCGATCACAATGGCGCCTGCGGCGTGCAGCTTGTCCACCACGGTGGCATCGTAGGGTGATATAAAACGGCCCAAAATCTTTGAACCCGCCGTGGTCGGCATGGTGCGAGTGACAATGTTGTCCTTCAATGCCACCGGAACGCCCGATAACGGGTGTTCTTGACGTTCTTTCGGCGTCCATCGATCTTGAGCGCGGGCTGTTTCCCGGGCCCCGTCCGCGTCCACGTAAAGAAACGCCCGCACCGAACCGTCGACCGCTTGAATACGTTCAAGATGCGCTTCGACAATCGCCTCTGCCGTCACCTCGCCTGCAGCAAACAAATCATGCAGTTGCGCTGCCGAGAGGGTCCACAATTCAGCCATTGTCGCTGCCTCCTTCCATGATGCGTGGCACCTGAAACATGTTGTCGGCCGTCTCGGGCGCATTCTTCAACGCCTCCGAAACAGGAAGTGAAGGCGCCGGCTGGTCCTCTCTCAATGGGGTCTTGTCCTTGAGCACATGCATGGTGGGCTCCACTTGGGACAAATCTAACTGCGCCAACTGCTGCACATAATCCAACACCCGGTTCAAGTCACGCCGAACAGCTGGCAGTTCCTCTTTTGTCAAACGCAAGCGCGCCAATCGCGCGACATGCAAAATTTCCGTGTCTGTTAGTTCCACAGAGGTTCCCTCCCCTGAATATCCTTCCAATTATAGCATTGCGAGGACCTCGGCCCAAGAGCTAGTCCTTCGGCTCTTCCCCCAGAACCAGGATGTCGATGTTGCTGGACAGACGCAGCACCTCGTTGATGACGGACCCGCGCGCGAGCTCCTCCCAGCGTGAGCGGCGCGACTCACCCATGATAATCTCTGTCACGTGATGTTCCTTGGCATAGTTGACCAACGCCCGAGGCACATTGGAGTCCTCCAACTCCACCACATGGGCGCCTAATTTGCGGGCCAGCGACAAATGCCCTTCAAGCCGTTCCGCATCCGCCTTCGGAAGCCCCTGAATCCCATGAGGCAACACGGTTACCACGGTGAGAATGGCCTTCAACCGCCGGGCACGCCGATACCCGCGGCGTATGAGGCGGGAGCCGTTAGGCGACGGGGTCAATGCCACCAGAATCCTGTCATGGGTTGGCCAAGGTCCGACAATATCATGATTGTCCATGTAGTCTTCGAGCCGCTCGTCGGTATCGTCAGCCACCGCCCGAAGCGCCATTTCCCGAAGCGCCGTAATATTGCCCTTGCGAAAGAAGTTCTGCAGGGCGTTGGCCACGGTGGCGGGAGGATAAATTTTTCCGGCTTTCAGCCGATCAATGAGGGAATCGGGGGTCAAATCGATGAGGCGGATTTCCTCCGCATCGCGCAACACTTGGTCGGGAATCGTCTCCCGTACGCGCACCCCGGTGATTTGCCGCACCGTATCATTAAGCGACTCCACATGCTGGATATTAAGGGTGGACCAGACATTGATTCCGGCCTCTAAAATCTCTTGGACGTCCTCGTAACGCTTGGCGTGCTTGGCATCATCGGCATTCGTATGGGCTAGTTCGTCCACCAGTACCAAATCGGGTTCACGCGCGATAATCGCGTCGACGTCCAGTTCGCCCACCTCTTTGCCCTTGAGGGTGCCGAGGCGAAGGGGAATGACTTCCAAATCCCCAACCATTTTCTCCGTGTCCGGACGGCCGTGGGTGTCCAAGACGCCCACCACCACGTCAATGCCTTCTGCCCGAGCGCCATGCGCGTCGCTCAACATGGTGTAGGTTTTTCCGACCCCCGGCGCTGCGCCGATATAAATTCGGTGCTTTCCCCGGCTCATGCGCTTAATGTCTTCGAGAATCTCCTCCGGGGTTCTGCGCTTGAAGCTGTGCGCCACCGCCACCGTTCCTTTCCGTCCGATATCTCCTATGTTTTAGACTACTTGAAACGAAAAGTCCACGCCAGCTTCTGAGTTGGTATCATCCCGCACGATGCGGCCCATGCATGGGGGTGGGCAGCACCCGTTCAACGTGAGAACGAACCACCATCACGGATGCCCCGGTTCTGCGAAGGACACCCGCAGCTACACCGCCCCCAACCCATCGACGAAATCCCCGCGGCGGTTGTCCCCCGAGCACAATGGTGTGGCAGTGAAGAATGTCCGCTACCATCACAATGACGTCGCTCACAGACGTCCCGGATTCGTGGAGAAAACGGACCCGATCCATCACTCCACGAAAGACATCCTGTTCCAAATACGCTCTCAACGTCTCTTGTATGTCGCGCTCATAGTCTGAAGTCCACCGAGGCCCGGCAAATCGCGCCGATCCCGCCAGTTCCGTGACATATAAAACGGTCACCTCGATGGCATCGTCAGCCAATAGCCAACGCCGGACCCACCGACAGGCCGCCTCCGCATGGCCGCGGCCATCCAGCGCCAACAGTATGCGTTGCACTGGCATCACCTCCCCAAAAACAAGGCGCCGGACCCGTAAGCCCGACGCCTCGCTTGTTCGCGCGGAACCAGAATTAGCCGTGTCGCGCCTTGTACACCTCAATATTCAGTTCGGTCACGTTGACCACCCGTTTTCCAAAGAGCCCCCACTCGGGACCGAGGGTCGCTTGATTCACCAGGGTATGCAAGTACTGGGTCGAAAGTCCCGTCGCTCGAGCAACCCGGGGAATTTGGATCAAGGCGGCTTGCGGGCTGATATAGGGATCCAAGCCCGAAGCGGATCCCTCAACAAGATCCGGGGGTATCTGGCTGACCTTCAAGCCCGGATCCGCCTTCTCCAACGTGGCAATGCGCGCCTTGATGTTCTGTATGAGAACTTTGTTGGTCGGGCCCAAGTTACTGCCCGTCGAGTTCTCCGCATTGTACGGCTGGGGTTTTCCCGTCGTCGCATTCACGGTGTCAGAGGGACGGCCCCAGAAGTAACCCTTTTGGGTAAAGTACTGGCCGACGATGGCCGAGGCTACCACCCGGTTGCCAATCTTCACCACGCTGCCGTTGGCCTGGTAAGGGAAGAGTAGCTGGCTTAGCCCGGTCATGGCCAAAGGATAGGCCAACCCCAACAGCACCCACAACGACACGGTCACACCAATCAATGGCTTTAAGTACTTCATGTGCGTCACCTCCTCCTATGCGAGTCCGAATAATCCCAGCACGTGGTCAATCGCCCAGATGCCGACGAACGGGATAATCACGCCCAAGACACCCCAGTTGAAAATGTTGCGAGCCAGCATTTTGTCGGCCGATTCCGCTCGATACTTGACGCCCCGGATGGCGAAGGGAATCAGCGCCGGGATAATGAGGGCGTTAAAGATTAGCGCCGACAAAATCGCGCCGTGCGGTGTCTTCAGCCCCATGATGTTCAGCTTGCTGAGCACCGACAACTCCGGAACCGCAGCAAACATGGCCGGGATGATGGCGAAGTACTTCGCCACGTCGTTGGCGATTGAGAAGGTGGTGAGTGCGCCGCGGGTGATGAGGAGCTGCTTTCCCACCATGACTACGTCTAACAACTTCGTCGGGTTGGACTCCAGGTCAATCATGTTGCCCGCTTCCTTGGCTGCCATGGTTCCAGAATTCATCGCCAACCCCACATCCGCTTGAGCTAGTGCTGGCGCGTCGTTGGTGCCGTCACCGGTCATGGCGACCAGCTTTCCTTGCGCCTGCTCCTTTTTAATAACCTCAATCTTGTCCTCAGGTTTGAGCTCGGCGATGAAGTCATCGACGCCTGCCTCCTGAGCGATAACGGCGGCGGTGATGTGGTTGTCACCCGTCGCCATCACCGTTCGAATGCCCATCTTGCGGAAGTCGTCAAAGCGCTCTTTTAGACCGGTTTTAACAATGTCCTTCAATCGAATGACGCCGAGTGCCTTGCCGTCCACTTCCACGGCCAGCGGCGTACCGCCCTCGCCGGCTACAGCCTCCGCGAGCTTATTCAGCTCCTCCTTGGTCTCCGGCGCCGTAATCTCCACGATGGCGCTAACCGCGCCCTTTCGAATCTGCCGGCCATCATTGAGGTCGACGCCACTCATCCGCGTATGCGCGGAAAAAGGTACCGGCTCGCCATCGGCCTCGGGCAGCTGCTCGACTTTCAGCACATCTTGCGCCAATTCCACCACCGACCGACCTTCCGGCGTGGTGTCAGCCAACGAGGCCAAGAGCGACGCCTCCGCCACCTCTTCCACGCTCACCCCTTGGATGGGCATGAACTCGGTCGCCATGCGGTTTCCAATGGTAATCGTGCCGGTCTTGTCGAGGATGATGGTGTCAATGTCGCCGGCCGCCTCGACGGCGCGTCCGCTCTTCGCCACGACATCCACCTGCGCCACGCGGTTCATGCCTGCGATGCCGATGGCCGACAGCAGCGCCCCAATCGTGGTCGGAATCAGACACACCAAAAGTGCGACCATCGTGGTGATGTCAGTGGCATGCTTCCCAAAGTAGCTGGCCTGAGGAACCAGCGTCACAACCACTAGAACGAAGATAAGGGTGAGCACGCCCAACAGCGCCGACAAGGCGATCTCATTGGGGGTCTTTTGCCGACTGGCTCCCTCAACCAAGGCGATCATACGGTCAAGAAAGGTTTCCCCAGGACTGGTGGTGATTTCAACCACCAAGTGGTCGGACAACAGCCGCGTCCCGCCCGTGACACTGTCGCCCTTTGCCTTAATGACGGGTGCCGATTCACCGGTGATAGCGGACTCATCCACCGAGCCCACCCCTTCCAGCACCTCGCCGTCGCTGGGAATCACATCGTTTTCTTCAACCAACACGCGTGACCCCTTCTCCAGTCGCTCGGCAGGAACCCAGTCCCAAGAACCATCATCTTTAAGCTTCTTCGCCCGGGTGCTGGACCGGGTACGCCGGAGAAAGTCGGCCTGCGCCCTGCCGCGCGCCTCGGCGTACGATTCCGCGAAGGTCGCAAAGAGAATGGTGAAAAAGAGGATAATGGTCACTAACAGCTCATACCCGAAAATAGGTTTGCCGACCGATCCAATGGTAAAGATGAGCGTGACCAGCGTGCCGATTTCCACCACAAACATGACCGGATTGCGAATCATCTGCACGGGATTGAGCTTGGCAAAGGTGTCTTTCAGTACTTCGCCGAAATATTGCCCGCCCATTTTGCTCGGTGTTTCCGATGCCGTTGCCATATGCGAATAATCCTCCCTTACGCCGACCTAAAACAGGTGATGGGCCATTAATAAGTAGTGCTCGGCCAAGGGCCCCAGCGCCACCACCGGAAAGAACGTCAAGGCGTTCAGCACCACCACCGCGCCTGTCAAGATGCCGCCAAACAGCATTCCTTCGGTGCGCATCGTCCCCGACGTTTCAGGCACCGCCTTCTTCTTGAGAAGCGACTCGGCGAGATAAAACATGGCAATCACCGAGGCAAAGCGCGCCACGATCATTACAATGCCGATCGTCACCTCGTAATAAGGCAGAGCCGCGCCAAGGCCCGCAAATGCCGAACCGTTGTTAGCTGCACCCGACAAGATCCCGTAGAGAATCTCCGAAAATCCATGTGGTCCGGGGTTGTACACGCCCTTTAAGCCGACCGGCAACGCCACCGAAAGTGCCGTACCCACCAAGATGATGAACGGATGCAGAAGAAAGGCAATGGAGGCCAATGACACTTCGCGGGCCTCGATTTTCTTGCCGAGGAACTCGGGCGTACGACCAACCATCAGCCCCATCAGGAACACGGCGATGATGACCAGCATCAGCATGTTGAGCAATCCCACGCCAAATCCGCCGAACACCAGATTCAAGAACATGCCAATCATGAAGGACAATCCGGTAATAGGCAGCGCGCTGTCATGCGCCGTGACGACAGAACCGGTGGTAAAGCCCATGGTCGACATCCCAAATATCGTGTCGCCCCCAGTTCCCATGCGGAGCTCGGTGCCTACACGATAGACATGCCCATGCAGCCCCAACGCATTCACAATCGGGCTTCCGGCGTGCATCGGGAAGTAAATCATGGCGCCCATAGCAAACCAGAAGATTCCGGCCACACCAATCAGTGTCCAGGCCATCTTCTTCTTACCGGTCATCACACCGAGGGCGTAGAAGAACGCGATCTCAACAAGGCCCATCATTATCGACTCAAAGATGTTAGTGAGCGGCGTCGGGTTCTCCAGCGGATTCCCGCTATTGGCGTTGGTAAAGCCACCGCCGTTGGTGCCCAAGTGTTCAATCGAATCCCAACTGGCAATCGGTCCCCGCGCCACCACCTGTGTCTGTCCCGTAATGGTATGCACGTGCAAATACGGAGCTAAAGTCTCCGGCACGCCCTGCCACACCAAAAGCACCGTGAAGACAATGGCCAAAGGCAGCAGGATTCGGGTGCACATCAACACCAGGTCCACAAAGAAGTTGCCCATCTTCTTGCCTGACAACGCGCGAATAAAGGCAATCAGCATGGTTCCGCCGATGGCCGGCGTCACAAACTGCAAAAACGATAGATTGCCAAACTGCGAGAAGTACGAGAGCGTGCTTTCTCCGCCGTACGCCTGCCAGTTGGTATTGGTCCCAAAACTGGCGGCCGTGTTGAACGCCAGCTGCGGATTCACCGCGGTCATGTGCTCGGGATTCCACGGCAAATGGCCCTGAAGCCGGAGCAACACGTACGAAATGATGATCCAAGCAAAGTTAGTCAATACCAATGCCACGCCGTACTGCTTCGCCGTCATCGACTTTGACGGGTCAATGCCAAAAAGCCGGTAAATACCGTTCTCGATCGGCCGCATTGGTCGGTCCAAAAAGGTCGGCTCATACGAAAAGACCTTGGCGATATACGTGCCGAGGGGCTTCACGGTCACCACAAAAATCCCGATGACCACCACCCACACGGCTACCGTTTGCAGCGACACTCAATCATCTCCTCACGGTTAGAATTTCTCAGGGTGAATGATGACGTACACCAAATAGATGCTGACGGCCACCGCGAGGCCCAACAAAATGCCACCTGTCACAACGGAGCCCTCCTTGCTCTAAAGACGTTCTAAATAGTGAAGCAAAGCCAACATGACCCCCAACAGCGCGAGAACGAGCACCATCATCTCCACATCCAGCATTGTCCTCACCTTCCTCCCTTTTACACCCGGTTAGTATCAGCCTTTTCCCGTAAAAAAGTCCGTAAAAGAACACCTTGGATGCATAAAAACGCCGTAAAAAAACGGGGGCCACGAGAGCAACTGGGCTGTCGTGGCCTCCAGGGTGTTTGAAATTCGCCAAGGTTAGAGTCAACCGGGAGGGGAGTCTGATGACTTGTGGGGCAGGCGGTACGGCACAATCATCACAGCGATGGACCGGCGAAACACCATGATCGCCTCCAGGGCAAATCCCATGTGGTTATGGAGAATGTTTTGCCACCGTTTTTCAACCAGCAGTTCCGGGATCACCACGATGACTCTCCCCGGCGCAAACAGGCGCGACAGGTGGTCTATGTAACGCACCATCGGCCGCAACACGGCTCGATACTGGGACTGAACCACCACCAGTTTGATACGCGAGTCGGGATTCCATTGCTTCCAGCGCTCGGTCATCTGCTGCTCTCTTTCGGGACTGGTCGCGATGTGCAACGCCAAAAGCTCGTCCGGATTCATGGAAAGGGCTGTCGAGAGAACCCCCATGGTCATCTGATTGATGCTGGCTACGGGGACAATCACCACCAACTGCTTTGGTGTTGGCTTGCCTGACAAGTCTTCCATGCGCAAGATGTCCGCCACCATTCGGTAATGGCGGCGGACCGACCGGAATCCCCACAGCATCAAGGGAATCGCGACCACCACAATCCAGGCTCCCTCCGTGAACTTGGTGATGACGGAGATGAACACCACAGCCGTTGTCAGCACCGCGCCCAGTCCCGCCGTAATGATGGTGGTGACGCGGCGGCCATCCGCATTTTGAGCCCATCGTTTCTTCACCAGGCTCACCATAGCAATGGTAAAGCTCATATATACCCCAACTGCGTACAGAGGTATCAGGGCAGCCGTATTGCCTTTGAAGAGGATAATAAGGAGAATCGCAAATCCGCCTAGGACCAAAATCCCGTTTTGATACACAAGCCGGTCTCCGCGACTTAAAAACATACGCGGCATCCATTGGTCCCGGGCCATGGTGCTGGCCAGTTGCGGGAATCCCGCAAAGCCGGTGTTGGCCGCAATCGCTAAAATCGCCATGGTCACAAATGATAACAAATAAAAATAGACTCCACGGCCAAATAGACGGCCGGCCATCAGTTGCAGAACCGTGACCGGGAAGGCATGAGCCGCGTTGGGATGCAGCCCCAATCGGTTCGCGACCAGTGAGGTCCCGAAAAACATCGCGCCCAACAAAATCCCGAGAAACATCAGCGTGGTTCGCGCTTGGCCCGGTGCGGGATTTCGGAAGATGGGGACCCCGTTGGAAATTGCTTCAATGCCTGTGAGCGCTGAGGATCCTGAGCTAAAGGCGCGCAATAGCAATAGCGGCCCGACCGCCAGCGCTGATGTGGTTGGGGAGAGCACCGAGGCGGGCCTTGCTATGGCAAATTCGGGATGGATGAGGCCATACCCCACCATGATGAGAACCATGGCGATGAAAAGATAGGTGGGAAAAGCGAACAACTGCGCCGATTCTTTGGTACCGCGCAGATTTACCACCATGATAAACAAGGTAAACAACACGGAGACCCAAACCGTCCAATGTCCTAGCCTGGGGAACGCCGAGACCAGGGCCGCGACGCCTGCTGTGACGCTTACGGCAACGGTCAACGTATAGTCGATTAACAGCGCGGCCCCAGCAATGAGACCAATCCCCGGCCCTAACGTATCGCGCCCAATGACATACGCGCCCCCGCCGTTCGGGTACTCGGCTATGATTTGGCGATAGTTGTACACCAAAAAGGCCAGCAACAGCACCAAGGTGGCGGATATGGGCAGAGAAAACCATAGCGCCGCCATCCCGGCATAACTTAGCATGATGAGAATTTCCTGGGTCCCGTAAGCCACGCTCGACAAGGCATCCGGAGCTAGAACAGCCAGGCCCTGAAAAACGTTAACCTTCCGCTCGGTCCCTTCGCGGTCTTTGAGTGGTCTTCCGATTAAGACCCGCCGCCAGTCCATCGCCGTCCTCCCATGCAACCAGTCCTAAACATTTTGTTTGTACCATAGGAGAGGAAGTTTCCCAAACTGGGGCACAACTTCCAGGGACTGGCCTGCCTCCAACCCTCTAATCACCCTGGCCATGCGGCTTAGGATAGAGCGCGTAGCCAACACCCGCGTGCGACACTAAGTAGACAGGACGGTGCGGATCCGGTTCAATGTATCCCCGAATCCGCCGGATGTACACGCGCAGATACTCATGCTCGGTCTGATACCCCGGTCCCCAGACCCGCCCTAGCAAATGTTCATGGGTGAGCACCTTGCCGCAATGCTGGGTAAGTTCCTGACAGAGCCTCCATTCAATGGGGGTCAGTCGTACGCGGCCGTTTGGCCCTTCCACTTCGCGGGTGTCCTTAATGAGGCGGATGTCTCCGCAGCCCGCATCCCGCGACTCCGAAAAGTCACGGCTTCGCCGCAAAAGGGCCCGTATCCGCGCCAACATCTCCCCCGGCGAGAAGGGCTTGGCCAGGTAATCGTCCGCTCCTAGATCGAGCGCCTGAATAGTATCAGCTTCCGAATTCAATGCGGTCAGCACCATCACCGGTACGGTGGAGAGTTTGCGAATCCGCTCGCACAGATGAAACCCATCCATATCGGGAAGCCGCAAGTCTAAGAGCACCACGTCCGGCTCGCGGTCGTAAATCAACGTCAACGCCTCATGGCCATTGGCCGCTTCTGCCACCGCGTAGCCAGCCATTTTGAGATTGGTGGTAATGAGCCGTCGATATTTAGCTTCATCATCAATGACCAATACTAAGCCGCTCTCGTCCATGCTCGCCCTCCTTTACACCCGTAAGGGCCCAAGGCAGCAAGATGGCCACCCGAAATCCCTTGGGATCCGGCATGTTCTCCGCATGAACGGTTCCGCCATGCGCCTCGGCGATGCGCTTGACAATGGATAGCCCCAACCCTGACCCGCGAATTTCCGACTGGGCATGAACGGGGGAACGATAGAAGCGCTCAAAAATCTTATCCATATCGGCCGTCGGCACCCCCGGTCCAAAATCGCGCACAGACACTCGCCATCCCGTCTCGGACGCGCCGTACGCCACCTCAACGGCGCCCTCTGAATACTTGAGAGCATTTTGCACCAAGTCGCTCACCGCTGTTATTAAGGCCTTGGCATCACCATAGCCGCGAAGATTCTCCTGCTCAAAGCCAACGGCCCTGATGCGCGACCGCTCCCATACGGGAAAGCGATCCAAGAGCTGATTAAGCCAGCTCTCCAAGGAAAACCATTGCGGCTGAAAGGGAATCCCGGTGCTATCCAAGGTGGACATGGTTAAGAGCTGCTCGATGAGCGCCTCCAATTCCCGCGTCTCTTGAACCGCCACCTGCAGGAATTCGCTGCGCTCCTCCGCCAGCAACCGATCGCCCGCCCGCTCCAGCGTTTCCAGGTAGCCCTTCACCAGCCCCAAGGGCGTCCGTAGTTCGTGCGACACATTGGCCAAAATCTCCGACTGCATCCGGGCCCGCTCCTCCATCAAGTGATGGCGGCGAGCGGCGTCGGCGGCTTCTGCGGACGCGGCAGCAATGGCAATCTCCTGTGCCAATACCTCGAGCAGGTCGCGATAGGTGGCAAACCACCCCGACTGGTCAGACTGCCACAACAGAATTCCCCATGGCCGTTCTTGATACCGCAGGGGAAACACCGCCACCCGCGCCTGACGAACACCGGGAATGAGATAGCCTCCGGAACCGTCGTCCCCGCTGTATCTTGGCACGTTGAGCCAAAGTGCTTCGCCCACCAACCCGCGATCCGCCTCTAAAAACATGGCGGGCACTGGGCGCTCTGACAAGGTCAGCTGTCCATGCACAGCATATAAGCGAAGACTGTCTCGCCGGTCGCGGGTCAGGCGATAGATGGCCGCGTGTTTCATCGCCGTGTGCTGCGCCACCTCGGCTAAAATCGCTTCCATCGCGTCCGTAGGATTGGCGTGTTCCCCCAAAGACGCCCAGCCGCGGCCAATGGCCAGCAACTGGTCTTTCAACAGCCGATGTTCATTTTCCAGAGCAGCCACGCGCCCCTCTTTCATCCAGTACACGCCCACCGAAATGACCGCAAAGCCAATTGCCCACAGCGCTGGAGAGACAAACCACTGATTGGCGGCCAGTTGGTGCAACCGGGCAAGCGCCACCCCCGTGAGATACGACGCTTCGGTGCTCGGTGCGACGCTTTTGGGCGTCACCTGTAGTAACCCGGCCGCCATGCCCAGCAAGTGGGCGCGGAGCGTTCCCGACGCCACACTCCCCGACTCTTGAACGGTTGCTAAGGCCAAAAGGGTCTGGCGATACTGCTGGTGCCAGGCATAGGAAAGCCGCGCGAGCAGCGCAATGCCTGCTGCGCCACCAACCACTGCTAACCACCACCCGTTCCCTAGCCGCACCTTCACGTCAATCCCCCGCATTTCTGAAGGTATGGTAGACTAAGGCGCCGTTATTGTCTAACTTTGAAGCCCCGGTTTTTCCTTTTGACCCGTAGATTTCCTATCGGAGTCCGGGAAGTGCATCGGGACCGTGCCTATCACCACGTCCGTGCGCCGGCGAAGAGCTTGCCGGATGACGCTTCCCAACCGATTATGGAGCAGGCTGGCGCCCAGTCCTTCCGGTACTGCTTCCGGAATCAAGACCAACACCCGCTCGTCTGCTTGCCGTTCCAGCGTGCTGATAAAGCGCAAGAGCGGCTTGACGACCGAATGATACTGCGATTTCAAAATGGATAGACGTACCGGCGGATTCCAGACCTCCCAGGCTTGCAGAAACTGCTTGGCAGTCTTGGTGCTGGCATTGTCATCTCCCGGCTCCTCAAACAGCACCACCACGGCAATCACCTGATCGCTCAACGACAGCGCATGATCCAGCGCACGCCGGGTCAATTCTGTCAGGGTTGGGGTAATGGGAACCACCACGATGGGGTGCGGCCGTGGCTCAACCGGATCCGGTACGCGGCCGATGCCGAGTTCTTGGCCGACGCGCTGATAGTAGCGGTACACCCGTCGAAACATCCAGATGAGAAGCGGGATCGCCACAACCACCAGCCAGGCTCCCTCGGGGAACTTGGTGATAACGAAGAGTAGCGTGGCAATGCCGGTGGCCACAGTTCCCATGCCATTCAACAGGGCCCGCATCTGCCATCCACGCGGTCGCGTCTTAACCCAATGAACCACCATGCCCAGCTGCGAGAGCGTAAATCCCGTAAAGACGCCGATGGCGAACATGGGAATGAGTGCCTGCGTATTACCCCGCACCGCGACCAACAGAATCGCCGAGGCAATCGCCAGCACCCAAATGCCGCGCTCGAACACCAGGCGATCGCCGCGAATGGCAAACGACTGCGGCAGAAAGCGATCCCGAGCCAATAGGCTCGCCAAGAGGGGGAGCCCGCCAAAGGAGGTGTTGGCGGCCAATCCCAAGACGGCTGTAATCGCTAGAGACACCACGAAGAACGCCCAGCTGCGTCCCACAGCCGCCGCCATCACCTTACTCAGCAAACTTTGATTGCCGCCTGGGATTACGCCAAAACGAATTGTCAAGGCGGCAATGCCGATGAGCATGGTTGCAAGCAGGATGCCCAAGACCCATTCAGTGCGCTTCGCCCGCAGCTGACGGGGCTTTCGGAACAGCGGCACGCCGTTGGCGATGGCTTCCACCCCGGTAAGGGCTGTACACCCGGCGGCGAAGGCCTTCATCAAGAAGAAGGCGCTTGCGTGCGGCGGCCGAACGGGAACCGGATGCACGGGATGGGTCAGGTGCGGGTGAACAAACCCCCAGCCCAGCACGGCCAACAGCCCAACAATAAACAGCAGCGTCGGCAGAAGAAATGCCCGCGCGCTTTCTCCCACTCCCCGCAAATTTAAAAAGGTCACCACGGCAAGGAGAGCGAGACACATGGGAACCGTCCATGGCAGCAATTCCGGCCAAGCGGAGGTCAGCGCGCCAATGCCCGCGGCGATGGAAATGGACACCGTCAGGATGTAGTCGATTAACAAGGCGGCGGCAGCCAAGTGACTCGCCCCGGTTCCCAAATTTTCTCGGGAAACAGCATAGGCGCCACCCCCCTTGGGATAGGCGTCAATCACCTGGCTGTAAGACAGCACCAATAAGGCCAACAGTCCCGTAATGGCCAGCGACTCCGGCAGAAGATAGCGAATGCCGGCCACGCCTAATCCCACCAAGACAATGGCAATCGCTTCGGGCCCGTAAGCCACCGACGTAAGCGCATCCAGGGACAGGGCTGCCAGCCCTTCGGATGTGCCGATTTCCTCGGATTGTGCCTCCGCCGTCTTTAGCGGGCGCCCGATGAGCAAATGCCAAATGTCCATAACGCGAGTGTACCACGATTGGATGATTCCGTTCGGGCCAGTTACTGGGCAGAGACTTGCCCGCCCAATTCCTTCCGGGACTAGAGCCTCCGGGTGATTGCCGCCGTATAATAGAAAAAAAGAAGCGACGAGGAGGAGCCATGGCTATCAAACTAGGCGAAACGGTCACTGACCCGCGCAATCCCGCCCGGCAGGGAACGGTCGTTCGTGTGCACACCAACCCTGCCTGCCTCATGCGGAGTCTCGAGATACAGTGGCACGACCCCATACCCCTCATTGAAGAATTGGAGGAACTGGAGTTTGGTCCCCTAGAAGACTAGGGGCGCGCTGGCCGATCGAGTTGAATGAGTTGCAGGCCCCGCTCAGCCGTCAACTGCTCCGTTTCTGGACTCTCATAGGGCCGTAGATAAAAAATGCGTTCCACTCCCGCCTGCACGAGTGCCCTGGCACAATATCGGCACGGCATGTCCGTGCAGTACAAATCCACCCCTTGGGTCGCGATGCCGTAACGGGCGCACTGCAAGAGTGCGTTCAGTTCGGCGTGAATGGTCCGAACGCAATGACCGTTTTCCATGAGGCAGCCGACCTCGGTGCAGTGCGGTTGGCCATGCGGCGCCCCATTATAGCCTGTCGCAATCACCCGCTGGTCCCGGACCAACACGGCCCCCACCTGGCGCCTCGGACAGGTCGAGCGAGTAGCGACCAAGAGGCTCATTTCCAAGAAGTAATCGCTCCACGAAGCCCGCATTTGAGGCCCTCCTCAGAAAAAAGGGCCCCGAAGGGCCCCTTTTGAAGAAATTATCGAAAGTGGCAAGCCACCCAATGTCCCGGGGCTGATTCCTTAAGCGGCGGCCGCTCCACCTTGCACTGCTCTTGGGCAATGGGGCACCGGGTGTGAAACCGGCAACCGCTGGGCGGATTGACGGGACTCGGCACATCGCCCTGTAGAATAATGCGCTCGTGCCGGGCAGCCGGATTGGGCATGGGAATGGCCGAAAACAGCGCCTCCGTATAGGGATGCAGCGGGTGCTTGTAGATCTCGTCAGCATCTGCCACCTCCATCATCACGCCCAAGTACATCACACCCACCCGGTCGGAAATGTGACGGATAACATTGAGGCCGTGGGCGATGAAGAGATAGGTCAGTCCGAACTCGCGCTGCAAATCCTCCATCAAGTTCAGAATCTGCGACTGAATCGAGACGTCCAAAGCCGAAACCGGCTCGTCCGCAACGACCAACTTGGGATTCAGCGCTAATGCGCGAGCAATGCCGATACGTTGGCGCTGACCGCCAGAAAACTCGTGGGGATACCGACGGATGTGATAGGCGGACAAGCCCACCACTTCCAACAACTCGCGCACCCGCTTTTGGCGCTCCTGGTTGTTGCCGATGCGGTGAATGACGAGCGGCTCCTCAATAATCTCGCCAACCGACATCCGCGGGTTCAACGACCCAAACGGGTCTTGAAAGACAATCTGCATTTCACGGCGCAGATTGCGCATTTCCTGCTTGGAGACTTTGGTAATATCCTTGCCCTCGAAGTAAATGTGCCCGGAAGTCGGCTCGATTAACCGTAGGACTGTCCGCCCGGTCGTGGTCTTGCCACAGCCGGACTCGCCTACCAATCCCAGGGTCTCGCCCCGCTTAATATCAAAGCTCACCCCGTCAACGGCCTTGACCTCCCCGACGACACGAGAAAAGAGGCCGCCGGTAATTGGAAAATGCTTAGTTAAATCCTGAACAGATAAAAGCACATTGGGGTCAATTTCTTTTTGTTCTGTATTATCGAGTACGGCGCTCACGAGACCGCCTCCTTTCCATCAGCGTGCAGCCAGCAGCTCACTTTGCGTCCGTCGCCGACGTCGCTTAGAGTCGGCTCCTCGCGACGGCATATGTCCATCGCCTTTGGACACCGTGGAGCAAAGGCACAACCGCGAGGCAGGTGCAGGAGGTTGGGAACCGTCCCTTCAATAACATGGAGCTTTTCCTGGCGTGTTTCGTCGATACGGGGGATGGACGCAAGCAAGCCCTCCGTATAGGGGTGCAGGGGTTCGCGGAAAATGTCCACGGTGCTGGCCTCTTCAACGACCTTGCCCGCATACATGACCGCAACCCGATCGCACATTTCGGCCACTACCCCGAGGTCGTGGGTGATGAGCATAATCGCGGCGTGAAACTCGCTCTTCAACTTTTTCATCAAATCCAAAATCTGCGCCTGAATGGTTACGTCCAAGGCAGTCGTCGGCTCGTCGGCAATCAAAAGCTTGGGATTGCAGGCCAAGGCCATGGCAATCATGATGCGCTGCCGCATCCCACCCGACATTTGGTGGGGATACTCTTTTGCCCGCCGCTCGGGCGAGGGAATACCCACCAGCCGCAACATTTCAACGGCCCGGTTAAATGCCTCCCGTTTGGACACGTTCTCGTGCAAGAGGACGGCTTCCGCGATTTGTGCGCCCACCGTATACACGGGGTTTAAGGAACTCATCGGCTCCTGAAAAATCATCGCGATGTCGTTGCCGCGAATTTTTCGCATCTCATCCGTCGATTTCTTTAAAAGATTGTCGCCTTGAAATAAGATTTGTCCCCCGACAATGCGTCCTGGAGGATTGGGCACCAGTTGCATAATGGAGAGCGAGGTCACGCTCTTTCCTGAGCCCGATTCGCCCACGATACCCAATGTCTCTTCCTGATCGATGTGAAAGCTCACACCATTCACGGAAGGGACAACACCCTCGTCCGTAAAAAAGTGTGTTTGAAGATTGTTGACCTCCAGAACACGGTTGGCCACAGCCGTCTCTCCTTCCCGTCTCGGATCGCGCCGATGCAAGGTGTCTAAAAAATAAAAGAATTCCTTGGATAAAAGTGCCAAACGATTCGACACCTTCACCCATCTTCATCATTATAAAAGTCCAAGGTTCAGGCGACAATGGATAAGTCTGGCTGACTCCTTAGGTCCCCCTGTCAGTTCTCGCCTTGATTCGCTAACCACGCAAAAAATTCCTGCTCGTCCATCGTCGAAATTCCAAGTTCCCGGGCCCGGGCCAGCTTGAAACCAGGTTTTTCGCCATAAATGACCGCGTTGGTGCTTTGGGATACCGAGGAGGCCACCTTGGCGCCCAACGCCTCAAGCCGGGCCGCCGCCTCTTTTCGCGTCAACCGGCTCAAAGTCCCCGTCAACACGAAGGTTTGCCCCGCCAACGGCAACGCCTCGGCCGATGTCTCTCGAGGCTGGGCCATGTTAACCCCAAGGCTCTCCAAATCCGCGATCACGGCCCGGTTAACGGGCGCGTCAAAAAATTGCCGCACACTCTCAGCAGTTCGTGGGCCAACGTCGGGCACTGCCGTCAAATCCTCGAGCGACGCATCCATCAAGGCATGCATGTGGCCGAAATGCCGGGCCAGCGTCACACCGCCGCGTTCGCCCACGAACCGAATACCAAGACCGTAAATAAGCCGGGCAAGCGGCTGCGACTTGGACCGCTCAATGTTTTGCAACAATTTTTCCGCCGACACTTCGGCAAATCGCGGTAATGTTAACAGGGACTCCAATGTGAGCCGATAAATGTCGGAAACGGATCCAATTAGTCGGGATTCCAGCAGCAAATCAACCGTTTTTTCGCCCAAGCCCTCAATATCCATGGCATCGCGAGAAGCAAAGTGAATCAAAGATTCGCGCAGCTGCGCGGGACACGAGAGACCGGCCGTGCAACGATGTGCGGATTCACCCGGAACGCGGACCACGGGACCCCCGCAGGCAGGACAGCGCTTAGGAAACTCAAATGGCACCGCATCGTCGGGGCGAAGGCGGGTTTCCACGCGTACCACCTCGGGGATAATTTCACCGGCCTTTCGTACAAACACCGAGTCCCCAATACGCACGTCCAAGGTGCGCAAAATGTCTTCATTGTGTAGAGAGGCCCGGCTGACGCGGGTTCCTGCCAGGATAACCGGTTCAAGCTCGGCGGTCGGCGTCAGCGTGCCGGTTCGGCCTACCGAAATCACAATGTCTTGGACCCGGGTTAAGGCTTCTTCCGGGGGAAACTTATACGCCATGGCCCAGCGCGGCGACTTTTGGGTCGCGCCTAATTCTCGCTGCCAATCCAACCGGTCCAACTTCACGACCAAGCCATCGATATCAAAATCGAGCGGCGGCCGTTCTCCTAGAAAGGTATCAATGAACGCCTGAACGTCCTCGTCAGTCTGACAAAGCCTCCAATGCGGCTCGACCGAGAATCCCCACTCCGCTAACGCTTGAAGAGCATGACTCTGGCGCTCAATGTCCGGGCCTTGGGTTAACTCGCGGATTTCATAGACAAAGGCGGCAAGTCCGCGCTCCCGCGTGATGGCGGGGTCCAGTTGCCGTAATGATCCGGCGGCCGCATTGCGAGGATTGGCGAAAAGCGGAAGCCCACGTTCGGCCCGATCGCCGTTGATGGCGGCAAACCGACTGCGGGGCAAGTACACTTCGCCGCGAAATTGTCCGGAAATGGGTGCGTTCAAACGGGTGGGCACGGCCTGAATCTCGCGCACATTGGCCGTCACATCCTCGCCAACCAGTCCGTCCCCCCGGGTCGCGGCCCGCAGCAGGCGCCCTTCTTGATAATCCAGAACAACCGAAAGCCCGTCAATCTTGAGTTCCATTGTCCACGGCAGGGGCCCCGGCTTATTAAGCCAACCTTCTACACGGCGCGCATATTCGAAGAACTCCTCCTTGGAGTGCAGGTTGCCGAGACTGAGCACGGGCTTTAGGAATCTGACCGTTTTAAACTCCGGCGACAGCCCGCCGCCCACCGTCTCGGTCGGAGAACTGATCGAACGAAACTCCGGAAACTCCTTTTCCAGGCCTTCAAGCTCATGGACAAGTTGATCATATTCGGCGTCAGTAACCTCGGATTGATTGTCGAGATAGTATTGACGGCGGTACGTGTCCAATACCTGTCGGAGCGCTTCGATGCGCTCCTTGGCAGCCTCCCGCTCCACTACGCGCCGGTCTCCTCTCGGGTCAATTGGGCGAACTTGGCTAAAAAGGAACGAACGCCTCCTCCAGGGAAAGCAATGGTCACCTCAGTATCGTCCCCATCACCACGCACCGCCACAATGGTACCCCAGCCGAAACGCGGGTGACGGACCTTCTCGCCTAGAGCCAGCCCTTCCACGGTTCGATTGGCTCCCGAGAGCGCCCGGTCGGGAGGCGCAATGCGCTGGCTCTTCGCCACCAGCTCTTCCGGAATCTCCTTAATAAACCGCGAAACCGGATTGGCGGTGGTCCGTCCCAAAATGGTTCGGGTCTCCGCGTAGGTGACGTAAAGCTCCTCTTGAGCACGTGTGAGTGCCACATACATGAGTCGGCGTTCTTCCTCCACAGTGCCCTCGTCCATGGATCGCATATGGGGAAAAACGCCCTCTTCCAACCCCGCCACAATGACCACTGGGAACTCCAAGCCTTTGGCGCTGTGGACTGTCATAAGCCAAACGCCGCCGGCATCTTCATCGGTCTCGTCCCAGTCGGAGACCAACGCCACCCAGCCCAAGAATTCTCCCAAATCGGGCGTGCCTTGCTCATCCTCGAAACGCTTGGCCTCCGAAATGAGCTCGCCAATATTTTCGAGCCGGTCGTCTGCTTCGCGGGTGCGCTCCTGACGCAGCTGGGTCATGATATGGCTGGCTTCGGCAATATGCCGTACCCGATCAGCCAAACTTTGCCCATCTTGCGCCTGAAAGGACCGCAATAGTTCGGAGAGTTCCAGCGACGCACGCCGCGCTTGCGCGGAAAGTCCCTCGATGTTGCCGGCCGCCGCCAGCGCGCCGGCCAGGGACACGCCTTGATCCAGCGCGTACTCGCGGAGACGACGCTGTGCCACATCGCCGATGCCGCGGCGCGGATAATTGATAATGCGCAAGAGCGACATGTCGTCAGCGGGGTTAAAGACCACCCGGAGATAAGCGAGCACGTCCTTAACTTCCTTACGCTCGTAAAAACGCTTGCCCCCCACCAATCGGTAGGTGATTCCAGCACGGCTCATGGCCATTTCAAAAGCGCGCGACTGGGCGTTGGTCCGGTATAAAATGGCGCAATCGGATAGCTTGTGACCGTGCCGAACCGCCTCGTGAATCACCTCAGCGGCGTACCAGGCTTCGCTTTCTTCATCAGGAGCGCGATAGACGCGGATCTTCTCCCCGTTCTTTTTCTCGGTCCACAGTTCCTTGCCGAGCCGCTCACGATTGTTGCGCACCACCGCATTGGCGGCGTCTAAAATGACTTGCGTCGATCGGTAATTTTCCTCCAAACGCACAATCGTCGCCCCGGGGAAATCGCGTTGGAACTCTAAAATATTGCGCATGTCGGCGCCTCGCCAGCCGTAGATGGACTGGTCGTCGTCACCCACCGCACAGAGATTCCCTTCCGGTCCCACCAAGTGCCGCACCATCTGATACTGCGCTAAGTTGGTATCCTGATACTCGTCCACCAACACGTGACGGAATCGGCGCTGATATTGAGCCTTGACTTCGGGATGGGTATCCAATAACGCTACCGTCTGAAAGATGAGGTCGTCAAAATCCAGCGCGTTTAAGTCCTTCAGCCGCTTTTGATATCGCTCATAAACCTGCCGCACCCGCTCACCGAAGAAGCTGGTGTCAGTCCATTGCTTAGGGCCTTGAAATTTGTTCTTGGCCCGGCTGATGGCGGTTTGAAAGAGCGATGGCGGCCATTCCTTCTCGTCCCAGTTGAACTCGCGTACGATGTCCTTCAAAAGCGAACGCGTATCATCCGTGTCGTATACGACAAACCGGTCATCGTAGCCTAAATGGCGGATGTTCTCGCGCAAAATGCGCACGGCCACCGAATGAAACGTGCCGATCCACATAAAGCGGCTATCGGGTCCGACTAACACACTAATGCGGTTTTTCATCTCCCGTGCCGCTTTATTGGTAAAGGTAAACGCTAAAATTTGCCCGGGATGGACGCCCTGGTTCTGAATCAAGTGGGCGATGCGGTAGGTCAGGGTTCGGGTCTTCCCGCTGCCAGCTCCCGCCAACACTAAAACAGGCCCGTCCGTCGCCAGACAGGCTTGACGCTGCGGTTCATTCAATTCGTCGAATAAATTCATCGGGCGTATCCTCCCAGCACTGATATGTCCATTATATCAGCGCCCGACGCCTAGTGCCATGATTGCACCATGGCCCCCGACCCAGGATGGCGCGGCAGTTGCCCGCGATACCCGAGACCGTTCTCATGCACGGCGACGACGAGTCCGCTTAAGGTATTTTCCCCAGGAGACGATACCAATTGAGCAGGATACCCCCGCCCCTCCCATCGGCGCCGCTCCTTTTCTCCCAGCGCCGGATTTTGAGCCACAATCCAGACTGCCGGCTGCGACGGCCATGACACCTCCGCTTGAACGCGATGGCCGTCTGACGCCAAGCTCCACTCATTCCCGATAGCAGGCCCCAATGTCGCAGTTGCGTCTCGAACTCCGGCTTCCGCACCGGGGCCCTCAGCCCAGATGGTGAGTCGGTTGGGTTCCAGACGAAATCCCTTTGGCTTGCCATGAGCTAAAAAACCCATTTCCAGCAACACACCGATCGCATCCATCTTTATCACCCTGTCGCTTTACCTTATTAATGCATCTTGGAGATATTATGCCCGAGATGCGACCGGGAGTCCACGCTGAAAAATAGGATGTTAGGAACTTGTGTTCCCAAGAGAACTCGACCCGGTCAGTTGCCGATGCCATGGGATCCAACGACTGACAAAGATCCGCGCGGGTCGCAAAAACGCGTATCCGGATAATGCTTACATGGCGCCTTCGCCCTAACGCCTCTCCCGAGTCGGCACGTACGCCAGTCAATACCTTGACGAAACCAAAAATCCCTGAGTTGTCCAATAGAAGGCCCACCGAAATGCTGGCAAAGCTGACGATTCGTTGCAACCACAGAAGATCCGGCATCGATAAAAAGAGGCCTTCTCAAGAGGCATGGCCGCACTGATGTCGCGCGTCTGTCTACCCGTTACCTTCATCCGGAGAAACTTTTCAGGGTGTTGTCACAGGTCAAACGAGAGACATCTGTAGAACAACAGCCTTTTGAGAAAGCCCCGCTTTCATTTCTTGGTGCGATCCAAGACGATGCGATAACCATCGGCTCCGAAGGAAAGACATCGCTTGACGCGCGAAATGGTGGCGGACGACGCCCCGGTCACCTTTTCAATGTCGTCGTAAGTCTGGCCCTCATCGAGCATGCGCGCCACGGCCAGCCGTTGGGCGATCGACTGCAGCTCGCTAATGGTGAGAATATCCTCCAAGAAAGCGTAGCACTCGTCGACCGTTTGGAGGCTCAAAATCGCTTCACACAAGAGATCGGTGTCGTGTGTTTTCAATTTGGGATTCATCGTCCGACCCGCCTGCCCCTTTCGTTGGGCGTCTGCACCAGCACGCCCCTAGGTTCAGCATACGCGGGTTATTTTACCTCAGCAAACAATTACGCTCAATCAGCTCATGGAGCCGCCCGACTTGGACGTGCCGGGACCTGAGGCTCCGCCGGACCCGCCGCCGCTGGAACCACCCGAACTTCCTCCACTGGAGGAACTACCGCCCGAACTGGAGCCGCCCGAGGAACTTCCGCCTGACGACGATCCGCTCGATGACCCGCTAGAGGATTGGCTGCTGGATCCCGAAGAGGTGGCCATTTTCATCAGCGCTGACTTGACCGCCATATCAATGGTGCTAGTCATTTGCGGCGTGGACATGGTTTTGCTGACGTCCATTTCAATTTCTTTTTTGAACGTAGGACTAGAGAGCACCATCGTGACCGCTTTTTCCAAAACCGTTTGCCCAGTGGGCGTCATCAGTGCCTGTTGCAGTTGCGTGGTGGAGATGGTTTCAGCGATTAGCTTTTGCATGCGAGGGGTCTCCATCTCATCGCGCACAGCTTTTTGAATCTCAATGGGCGGCGCACTAGAACTGCTGCTCGACCCACCGGATGAGCTTCCACTCGATCCGCCTGAACTGCTCCCACCGGAACTGCTGCCCCCTGAACTGCTACCGCCAGAGCTTCCGCTTGAGCCCCCTGAATCGCTTGATCCGCTCGAGCCGCCGCTATGGTGGCTGGATGTGGTGCTGCCGTGTTCCGGGGACGGCGACCCCATACTCACGCTGCAACCAGACAACAACAGCATGCCAGCGATGGCCAGCGCCGTCCTAATACGCCATGTTTGTTGCATGCATCCGCACCCCCGCACAATATCTACGGGAAGGATGCCCTCATTGACGAGTGTTCACCGTGCCAATTAATTCCTCTGAACTGGGCTCTAAATCCGCGGCTTCCACACCCAAAGCCGCACCACTGCCCCTATTCCTAAGGCTGCTGCAGCCAATTCCACCAACGAGCCGACACCCGGAATTGTCTCTGCGATGGTAAGCGCCACTCCTCCGCTCACCACGCTGGCATAGAAAAGTCCCGTTTGGTCGGGTCGAAATGCCTGTTGCAGCCGGCGCCCTATGAACCAGACAACGCCCGCGTTGGAAAATACCAGAGCCACGGCCCCCAAAAATGCCAAGAGGAGCGTTAGAGGGATGCCAATAATAATGACGGCCAGCCCCACCATGACGATCACCCAGCCTATTAAAGACAGGCATCCCGTTGTCCCTGCCCGTACTGGCTCATCCTCCATTTCCACTGCCATGCGGTTGAGAGGACGGGGGAACACGGCGATTAAAATGACACTCAATACCACGTTGATCAAAAGGCGCCCAGCCAGCCGCGACCAAAAACCGGGCACGCGACTACCCAAATGTCCTACGGTTGAGAGAACGGACCCCGCACCGGACACCGCTAGGGAGCTTCCTGCCGCCGAACCCAGGCCGACCGAACGCGTTCCTTCAATTCGGCCATCGCCCGGAGTCGAAATATGGCCTGTGCCCACATCCACGTTCCCGGTAACCGTTCCGGAAACCACCACATTGCCCACGTTGACGTCGACATTCCCATCGACCCGCCCCGCCACCGTCACGTTTCCCACGTTGACATGGATATTGCCGTGAAACACTTGCCCGGCCGGCACGGTGTAATTGCCCACCGACTGGTTGACATTCTGGGCATAAACGCCCTCTGAAAAGCCGAAAATGAGACTCGCCAGGAGACCAAGAAGCCCCAATAAGAAGGCCAGCCGCTTCATGAGTTTCGCTCCTTTAACGGTCCACGACCGCGATGCCAAAGAAACCCGAGTCCGAAAATGAGGAGAACGGCCGTCTCAACCACTAACGGCAGGTGGAAGGCGAGCCACTCGAGTCCTGCAACCCACACCGCACTTAGCATCCACTGCCAGAAGCTAAGCACCATGGCCGATTGCCACACCATGCCCGCCACCAGAAGCCCATAGAATGACGCCATGGCAACCCATAAGCGCCGTGCCGAACGCCGCGGCAACGGCAATTGGCGAATTTCTGCCATCACCTGGTGCATCACCCGGTCATGCGAAGACTGGTCAATCATCGAGACTCTCTCCTTCCCAGAGCGCCGCTTTCAGCCGTCGCCGTGCTCGCCACCACTTGGTTTTAGCCGCCCCGGAACTCATGCCGGTTAAACGTCCAACATCCGCCCACGACCGTCCCTCGGCAACGGCCAGTCGGAAAAGCTCCCGTTCTTCCGAATTGAGGACATCGCCGAGTGTTGTTTCGAGAGCCACCACCCCCTCAAACCCGGGCTCGGCGGCTTCGCGGCGGTCCAAGAATTGCACCCCCCGGTCTCGATCCCGTCCGATTCGGCAGCATTCCCGAATGACAATCCGGGTCGCCCAGGTTGAAAACTTGGCGCGGCGGTGGAATTGCCCCAAATGCTGATAGCATTGCACCAGCGCATTTTGCACGGCGTCCTCGCCATCTTGGACACTGCCAAGCCACGCGGCTGCCATCCGGATCCAGAAGTTCAGATGTGGTTCGATGAGAACGGCAAACGCCTCTCGGTCGCCATTCAGCACCGCCTCGATTGCCGCCCGCTCATCCACCTGCCACCATCGCCCCTTTTCCTCTATTAGAGCCAGCGTTGCGAGGAAAAGTCACACAGGAAGATAAATTTTGTTCCAGAAATGACAAAGAGCGGCGGAAGGCCGCTCCTCTTTCGTCTCTATAACTCGCCGATATCAGGTCGTATGTAACTGTCCGGAAAGTCTATCTGGCTTACCCGCTGATATGCCTTGGCGCGAGCTTCGGGCAGAGTTTTGGCCCAGCCGCTCACGGTCAGGACACGGCCGCCCTGGCTGACAAATCCGTCGCCATCACGCCCTGTTCCGGCGTGGAATACCTGGGTATCCTCCGCCTCGGGACCCAACACGATCCTCATGCCACGTTGAGGATGCACCGGATAGCCGCGAGCGGCCATCACCACCGCCACTGCCGCCTGCCGAGGCTCGGGCAACGCAGGGACGTCTCCTTGGCTTACCCGGTACCAGAAATCCCACCAATCCACATCGACAAGCGGCACCACGACCTGAGTCTCGGGGTCCCCGAGTCGTACATTGAATTCCAGCACCTTAGGCCCCTCTGCCGTTATCATGAGCCCCGCATAGAGAACTCCGCGATAGAGCAAGTCGCCCTCGGAGAGATAGGTCATGATGGGATCCAAAATCATACGGTTAATCTCTCCCGTCAGGGCCGCGTCCAAGGGAATGGGCGCGACCGCACCCATTCCGCCGGTGTTGGGGCTTTGTGCCTCCGGAGTAAGCCGTTTGTAGTCGCGAGCCGTCGGCAGCCAGACGTATTGGCGGCCATTGGTGACCACCTGAACAGAGAGTTCCCATCCGGAAAGAAACTCTTCAAACAGCACGCCATCGCGCCAGATATCCTGGGAGGACCAGACGTTAAGTACTTCTCGGGCGTGCTCAGGATCGGGGGCCACCACCACTCCTTTACCCTGTGCCAGACCGCTTTGTTTCAGCACCATAGGCCAGTGTCGGCTCTCGGCAATCATGGTCCAAAGTTCTTCCGGATGATGCGCCGCACGCGCACCGGCGGTGGGAATGTCATATTGGCGCATCACCTCTTTGGCCAGCCGCTTGCTGCTCTCTAGCCGGGCCGCCTTGGCCGACGGTCCGACCACGGGGAAGCCCGCCGCCCTCAGAGCATCCGACCAGCCCGCTGCCAACGGAGCCTCCGGTCCAATCACAGTCAAGGGCCGACGGGTACCGAAATAGGCGATGACGTCGTCGGGCCCCTGAGATGGAAAGCAGGTGGCGTCCTGGCAAATGCCTGCGTTCCCGGGGGTGGAGTAGACATCACACCCGCTTTTTTTTAATCCCCAGACCAGTGCGTGCTCACGGGCTCCTCCGCCTACAACCAGCGCTTCTCTCTCCATAGCCCCTCCTAATGCCGGAAATGACGCTCATCGGTCATGATTAGCGTAATGCCCGCCTCATTGGCCTCATCAATGGATTCCTGATCGCGTAGCGACCCACCCGGTTCCACCACGACCGCCACCCCGCGTTCGCCGCAGAGCTTCAAGACGTCTCCAAACGGGAAAAAGCCATCCGAGGCCACGATGGCGCCCCGGGCTTTGTCCCCGGCTCGGTCAAGCGCCTGGCGGGCGGCATCGATGCGGTTGGTTTGCCCGCCGCCAATCCCTAAGGTCACGCCGTCTTTGACCACTACAATCGCATTGGACTTTACCCGGGCGACCGTTTTCCAAGCCAGGTCCAAGTCCCGGCTCAACGCCTCCAAGTCCGCCGCAGGGCCCGCCACGTGCCGCCAAGCCCCCAGAGGCTTTTGGATGGCATCCGCCGGCTGAACCAGCACCCCGCCCAAAATTCCTTTAAAGTCTAGCGAGGGATGCGGTTCAAACGACATCACCAGCACGCGCAAATTCTTTTTCTTGGCCAAGATGGCCGCCGCGTCCGGCTCCACTGCCGGGGCGACCACCACCTCAAGAAAGATCTCGGTCAGTTTTGCCGCTAACGCCCGGTCGACGGGCCGATTGACTGCCACAACCCCACCAAAAATGGAGACGGGATCGGCATCGTGTGCGCGTTGATAGGCGTCTAATATTGTTTCGCCAAACGCCGTCGAGGAGGGCGTTTGATGCTTGACCACGACGGCTGCGGGACCAGACAAATCACGCGCCAGCTTGACCGCCGTGTCGGCATCCGCGTAGTTATTGAATGAGAGCGCCTTACCCTGCAGAAGTTGGGCGTCCGCGAACCCGACCCGTGGGGCGAAGGCGTAAAACGCTCCCGTCTGATGAGGATTTTCCCCATAGCGGAGAGTCCCTTGGCGGCGACCCGCGAGGGCTAAAAGATCCGGCTGTTCTCCCGGTTCCGACAACGCCTCAGCGATGATGGCGTCATAGTAGGCGACATGACGAAATGCTTCCACGGCCAATCGGCGACGGGCGGCCTCATCGTGGAGCCCATCCATATAGGGCTCATATTGTCCCGGGTCCACCAGCACTGCCACCCGTTCATTATTCTTGGCCGCGGCGCGAATGAGCGAGACTCCGCCAATATCAATCTCCTCAATCAATTCCGCGCCGGTGAGCCCTTCCTGCCAGCGCCGCTCAAAGGGATAGAGGTTGACCACCACGACACGGATATCGGGCGCCCCCATGGTTTCCCGCTGCGCTTGATGATCCAGCTTGGATGAAGCCAAAAGCCCCCCGTAGATGAGAGGATGCAACGTCTTTACGCGCCCGTCCAAAATCTCCCCAAACCCGGTCAAGGATTCGACCGTGGCAACCTCAAAACCGTTGTCCATTAGATGGCGCGCCGTGCTGGCGGTAGCCAAGAGCTTCAACCCCTGCTCATCCCTCAAATGCCGAGCCAATTCCACCAACCCGGTTTTATCGCTGACACTTAAAAGTGCCCATGAATCCATGGTGGCTGTTCCTCCTTGTAGTGAACTCCATCGTCTTGAAGCCACGCGCTGCCCTCGTCCACCGCGTGCAAGACCCGCGGATAGAGGCGGTGTTCTGTGGCGTGAATACGGGCTTCCAGGTCGGCCAATGAGTCCCCGGGCAAGCGGGGCACCGGTGCTTGGGCCACCAATGGGCCGGTGTCGTGTCCTTCATCCACGAAGTGGACACTCACCCCCGTCCACAGCACACCATCCGAAAAAGCGCGTTCAATCGCATGCAGACCCGGGTAAGCCGGGAGAAGGGAAGGATGGAGATTCAGAATCCGGCCGCGATAGGCTTGAATAGTCTGAGGTTGAAGCCATCGCAAAAATCCTGCCATGGCCACCGCGTCAATCCGATGGGCCCCCAGCGTCCGCGCTAATTCCTGGTCGTACCTGGCACGGTCAGGAAAGGCTTTGGCGGTTATCACCACCGCCTCCAGCCCATACTCCCGGGCGATGTCGAGCGCTCCCACGCCCATCCGGTTCGAGATGACCAAATGCACAGGAAGGCCACTGGCTAAAATGGCGCGCAGATTGCTGCCCGTCCCTCCCACCAAAACGGCCCATCTCATCGGATCTCGACCCCCGGCTGCTGGCGCACCACGCCGATGGGGTAGGAGTCAATCTGGTGGCGGGACAAAATGCTCTGGCAACGCTCGACCTCCGAAGGACTAAGCGTCACCGTAAAGCCGATGCCCAGATTGAAAGCATGCGCCATCTCGGAATCCTCAATCTCCCCCCAGCTCTGAATGAGATCCATTTCCGGCGGTTTCGGCCATTGACTTGCCTCTAGTAGAGCCCCGAGCCCGTTCAAGGTCCGGGGAAGATTGTCTGGAAGGCCGCCCCCGGTAATGTGCGCCATCGCCTTGACGCCCACCTGGCTCCACAAATCTTTGATCGCCGCCACGTAGATGCGGGTCGGCGTAAGCAGCACCTCGCCCAACGTCCGACCCCCGAGCACCGACGGGCGGTCGTCAAGGCGATGCCCGCTCATTTTGACGACGCGACGCGCCAATTGAAACCCATTAGCGTGAAAGCCGGAGGATGCAAGGCCCAGCACCACGTCACCGGCCTGCGGCGGCTGCATGGGGCGAAATCGGCGCACTCCCACCGCGAACCCCGAGAGATCGAAGTCCCCTTCAGGATACAAATCAGGCATCTCGGCGGTCTCACCGCCTAAGAGCGCCGCCCCGGCCTCCCGGCATCCTGCCGCCACACCCGCCACCAAATCTCGTACGCGCGCAGGATCAAGATAGCCTAAGGCCACATAATCGAGGAAAAAGAGCGGCTCCCCGCCTGCAGCGAGGACATCATTGACATTCATGGCCACCAGGTCAATGCCGATGGTGTCGAAGCGGCCCAGTTCTTTGGCCAGCAGCAATTTTGAGCCCACTCCATCGGCACCTGCCAAGAGATCCTCGCCACCCAGTCGAAAGGCTCCTGCAAACCCCCCTACATCCGCCACGACTTCGGGCCGCCGCGTGCTTTGGGCCAAAGGCTTAATCCAATCCACGGCCTGATTGCCTCGCTCAATGCTGACGCCGCTGGCTTCATAGGTCATTTTTGATGGGTTATCGTTCTTGGACATTGAGCTCCTCCTACCTTAGTTTTTTGTGTGAAACCTGTTGTTCTCATTGATTTTTGTGAAATCCCGGGACCTCTGCGACCGT
>NZ_JABBVZ010000270.1 GCF_012933365.1 Sulfobacillus harzensis
CCCCAGAGCCTGGATGGCGCGTATCTCCTAATTTTACCGCAGCGGGGAACGTTTACACAAAAGATCTTACACCCTCTGGTAAGCGGTAACACGACCACTTTGGGATTCCAGTGCGGAGAGTCGAGTAGAACGACCGCGTAATGTTTACCGCCGAACTCGTTTCCGACATTGAATCCAAAATCGACCAAAATCACCTGTCCTCGCACGTAGTCATAAGCAGGTCTCGTTTTCGCTTCCCGGCGAAAGTAGTCAACCATAGCTTGGACCCAGTTAGTAAACAATTGATGGCGTTTAACCTCGTGTTTGAGGTCTTCGATTTCCGTTTTCATGTCTGCAACAGTGGGCATTGTGCAAGATTCATTCCTCTGAATCTTAGTGTACAAGACCCACTGCCCAAGACTGACATCGGGAGGCCGAAAAACGACCGTCTGTTACGCAGTAGCCCCGCCGTTATACTTAGCGTTGAACACGTCATCTGGCTGTGCAATCAGAACGATCCCCTCAATGAAGCCGATGATCGCGGGAATGCCGGTCCAGAAAAAGACCAGGAAGAGAATCCCACGTCCGGTTTGGCCCAGATAGAACTTATGGATGCCGAGGCCTCCGAGGAAGAGCCCCAGAAGCCCGGCGGCCAGTTTGTTTTTCATTGTGAAGAAGCCTCCTGTTCGAACGTAATGCGCGCCCCAGCGACCAGTGCGTCATCCAAGCCCTTCGGCCCGTCCCAGCGCGCCATCATGAGCGGCCATCCGGCTTCCGTGAGAGCGTCCGTCAAGCGCACCACGTGCTGTGCGACCTTCCCGGCGGTTTCCGGATTGGGGTCGCGGTCGAACGCGATAATTACGCGCTTCGGCCGGACTACGGCTAAGATGTCGAGCACCGGGGCCCAAGCTCCCGCACCCGGTACGCCGAGGACGGTGTGGCCGAGACGCGCATGGGCGACGATGGCCTTCAACGGCCCTTCCGTAATCCAGACCACATCATCGACGCCACGAACCACATGCACCGGAGCCCCGGATGCTGCACCCCCGACATAGGTGGGAGCGGGTGTGGAAAGCCAGCGGTATTTGCCCTTGGCCGGGTCGTCCGCCCGGACGTGGATGGCCTGAATCTGACCTTGCACGTCACGCACGGGGATGGCGATGCCCGCCGGGCCGACGATGCGCCACCGCCCCCCCTTGCGGGCAAACCCGGGTACCCCGGCGGAGACGGGGGTGATCGGGGCAAGCCCCGGCTGTGTTTAGTCAACAGGAAATGGCTCTTGCACACTTTTGGTGGTGCTGGGCCATGGCGTGCTCGAACCGTGAGGGTGTAGGCTCCCCATGTCGGTTCC
>NZ_JABBVZ010000271.1 GCF_012933365.1 Sulfobacillus harzensis
CCAAAGCGTGCCGACACCACTTCCAAGAGTTACTCAAGATGACCTTCAGCCTTGCCTTCCGCCTCACCCCCTTCGAGGCCCTGTTGAATGCCCTTTTCGATCCCCTGCTTCCAACCGCGTACTATCGCTTCTTGCTCCAACTCCGTTATCAGATCATTCATCCGAATCACCTCTTTCATGGATTTAGCACCTCTGGCTCCACGAGAGAACTGGTTAGTCCCACAATGCACGCGGAGGCTAATCGCCCCATTCCGCCAGGGATAATACCGGCTAGCCGAGCCGTTAGAATCGCGCGCTCTTCTTGAGAACGCAGGTCGTCCATAAACGGGAAGAACGCCCAGTCCATCACGTCGCGTTCCGACGAGTCATCGGGGGAGAGGGTTCGTTGTCAGACCGTTTCGGGATTCAGTCATGCAAATACTAGGGATTTCAAACCGTTGGAAAATGGCATAGGCGTGGATGGCAATGTCGCTACAGCCAAAGGCACACTAAATGGGAATTAGATCACGTCGCACCCGATTTGTCATCGGTTATGCAATCGTTATACTATAAGCAGGCAAACGACGATCCGGGGGAAGTGTCGATGGTAACCGAGGAATTGCTCAATCAATATGTAGGAAAAATCGTGGAGGCCGTTGACCCCGATGCCGTTATTCTGTTTGGGTCCTATGCGCGGGACCAAGCGTCTTCAGAAAGCGACATCGATTTACTGGTCGTTCACTCCGGAAGCCGATTACGCGAAATTCAACGAAAGGCTTACACGGCTCTTGTGGGTCGAACCGATGCGGTCGATCTGATTGTCCGGAACCCCGACGATCTCCGGGAACGCCTTAAGTGGCCGGACCCATTTGTGGAAAACATTTTAAGAGAAGGAAAGGTTCTCTATGCCAAACCCCATAGCCCTGGAATGGCTCTCTTTCGCCACTCGTGACCTTGAGGCCGCTCGCACCCTAAGCCAGCTACCTAGTCAGGCGTCGACGGCCTGTTTTCATGCCCAACAAGCGGCCGAAAAGGCGCTCAAGTCTCTTTACGCCGCGTCTGGCCAAACCCCGCCCAAAACACACGATCTTGACGTCTTACGAGAGAAGCTTCCCGGTGGGGATGATTTATCTTCGCTTGTTGAAGCGTGCACCGTGCTCAGCATGTACGCGGTCGATTCGCGCTACCCCGGCGCTCATATCGAAGAAGAAGAGGTATCACCAGCCATCGCGTTCGCAGAGTGCATTATCTCCAAGGTACAGGCCGTCCTGAGAGAGAAGGACGGGCCGGAAGCGGGACCCTAGTCGGCCCTCCGGGATTTTCACT
>NZ_JABBVZ010000272.1 GCF_012933365.1 Sulfobacillus harzensis
GTAAAGTGGACCCCGTTGTCAAGACAGTTTTTTAGTCCCTCAAGTGTGAGACTGTAATCCCCTTTCTTTGTCTTACTTTAAGAGTTATTATCCCAGGGCCTAAGACCTAAATTCCTGGGGTGTTCGAGACCGGATAAAACCAGGATGCCGGCGTGGTGTAGCCGAGGGGTGGAGCCGCTCGTGGTTGTAAAGGGTGAAGTATCGGGCAAGGCCTTGATGGGCGTCACGCGGCCCGGAATAGTCGTGGAGATAGACTTCTTCGTACTTCACGCTGCGCCACAGGCGCTCAGTAAAGATATTATCCAGGGCCCGTCCTTTACTGTCCATGCTGATTTGCACTTCTTGGGCCAAGAGCAGCGCCGTATATTGCGGGCTGGTGAAATGGCTGCCTTGGTCGTGATTCCAAATCGTCGGAACAGCGATCGTGAGCGCCCGCTTCGCGGCCGTGAGCACAAACGGCAGTTCCAAGGTTTCGGACAGTTCCCAGGCCACGACATACCGAGAGTACCAATCGATAATGGCCACCAAGTACAGCCAACCGTGCACGAGCCGAATATACGTCACGTCAATGCCCCACACATGATTCGGGTACGCGGGGGTCACCCCCTTGAGGAGATACGGATAGACCTTGTGCATGGGATGCGGTGTGCTCGTATGCGGCCCGGGGGCCACCCCCCAAATGCCCATCTCCCGCATATACCGCTGCACCCGCTTGCGATTGATGGCATGGCCTTCCCGCTGCAACTGGGCCGTCATGCGCCGCGATCCATAGAAGGGCCGGTCCGTATAAATTTCGTCGATGCGGTGTTTCAAGGCCACTTCAACCGGGTCCGGCCCGACGGGCCGGTAATAGAGGCTGGACCGATTAAGACTCAGCAGAGCTGTTTGTGTGGTCAAGGGGAGTGCTTCGGGTCCCCAATCCAGTAAGGCCCGGCGCTCACCGGCTGACAGGGTCGAGGCCAGATTTTTTTTTGAGCCACTCGACCTGCGTGGTGAGCTTGCCGATTTCGGCATAGAGCTCGGTCAGCTGCTGGTCGTGGGCGTCGGCTTGTTGCTTGAGCGCCTGGGATTCCGTAAATAGATGCGGAAAGTTCTCGAGTGCTTGGCGCTTCCAGCGGTGAAGTTGGCCGGGGTGAATTTGATGCTCGGCGGCGATTTGAGTCACCGTTTTTTCTTCCTTGAGCATCTCCAGTACCACTTGGGCCTTGAACGTGGCGGTATGATGTTTTTGTTTCGACATGACGTGTCCAGTGTAACACTTGAGCCCCCTAAAATTTGTCTAGATTCTGGGGACCACTATA
>NZ_JABBVZ010000273.1 GCF_012933365.1 Sulfobacillus harzensis
CCCCTGATGAAAAATCTCCACCGTGTGAGCCGTCGTGCGGACTTCCACGGTCTCGCCGACCAGGTAATACGGCACGCTATAATAGCGGGAGTCCACCTGGATGTGGTAGTCGGGATGGACGCGGGCCTGCGTCCAGGCCCCCGGCTCAAACGGGTGGATCGGCAAGGGCTGGAGGGGTTCGGCGGCCTTCAGGGTGGCCCGACACCCCTCCCATTTTTGGAAGGGCCGGGCATTCAACCAGGCCACGCAGTCGGCGATGGCCGCGTTGAGCTCCGCCAAGGTGAAAAACTGCCGTTTGCGTAAGACGGCCAGGACCCAGCGTTCCACCAGTTGTACCCCGGTCTCGGCGGGGGCTTTGTGCGTAGGTTTCCGCACCCGCGCCGGCACAATGACGGTGTCGTAATACTGCGCCATTTCCAGATACGACGGATGCAGGTAGGGTTCGTAGGGATGGGGTTGCTGCACCGCCGCCTTGAGATTGTCCGGCACCACGCAGGCAGGCACCCCGCCAAACGCTTGAAAGGCGTGAACGTGCCCTTGAATCCACGAACTGACGGACTGGTCGGGGTGCGCCTCGGCGAAGACATAGTGGCTGTAGCCCAGGACGGCCACAAAGATCTGCGCCGGATGCGTTTCGCCGGTGTCGCGATCGATGACGGGCACCGTGGGGCCGGCGTAATCGACAAAGACTTTGTCGCCGGGTTGATGGGGCTGGCGGAGAACGACGTCGAGCCGTTTGCACCAGCGGTGGTAGTGCACGCAGAACTGGGAGTATTGCAGGGCACCGTCGGGATGCTCCCGCTGATATTCGAGCCACGCCAATTCCAGCGTCATGCCTTTGGTGGTCCGTAAATCCTGATGAATCCGGGGCCAATCCGGCTCCGGCCGCGTGCGCGGCCGTCCTTGGTTGCCGGGGTACAGGCGTCGTTCCAGCTCGGCGTCGCCGATGTCCGGCAGCGGCCAGCTGAGTTCCGCAGCCTGGACCCGCTTAAGCAAATCGCCCACGGTGGTGTGATGGACGCCTAAACTCCGGCCGATGGCGCGATCGGTCTGGCCCGCGTGATGCAGGCGTAAAATCTCCCGAATATGTCGCATCGGAATCCTCCGTTTCGCCATAAACTCCTCTCCTTCGACGTCGTGATGACACCGAAAGACAGTGTACGGGCCCACGGGGTGGTGGTGGAGATTTACCGGAATCGGTGGTGGAAATTTTTCGGAACGAATGGTGGCGAATTACTGGACGAGGTGGTGGGAATTTACCGGAATGGGTGGTGGATTAGGTCCGGAATCCGCA
>NZ_JABBVZ010000274.1 GCF_012933365.1 Sulfobacillus harzensis
TGGAGTTTAGTCTAAAAAATGGACACCTCAAATCGGGGGATTGCATTACAATCAAACCCAATGAGGTGAACCCAATGGCCAGAAAAACAGAGTACGACGTGGAGTTCAAGCAACAAGCGGTGCGGCTGGTACTGGAGTTAAAAAAGCCCATCGCCCAAGTCGCACGGGAACTCGGGGTGCCGGAAAATACGCTCCAAGGCTGGATTAAGGCCGCCCGCAAGGATCCGGCGCAGCCCTTTGTGGGCAGTGGCCGTTTGCGGCCAGAAGATCAGGCGATGCGCGACCTTCAGAAGCGCCTCCGGGATCTTGAAGAGGAGAACGCGATTCTAAAAAAAGCGATGCGCATCTTCACCAACGATCGGAAGTAAAGTTCGCCTTCATCCACGAACACCGCTTCACCTTCCGAATCATGAAGATGTGCGAGGTCTTGCAGGTGTCCCGAAGCGGGTATTATGCGTGGCGCGACCGACCCGTCAGTCCCCAAGCACAACGCCGCGCTCAGCGCGCGGCCGCGGTCCGGGAAGCCTGGGCTCTGTCCGGCGGACGCTATGGCAGTCCCAAAATCACCGCCGCCTTGCGGCGGGATGGGGAGCGGATTAGCCATAAGACGGTGGCCCAGCTGATGCGCACGCAGCAGATTCGGTCGCGGGTGGTCCGGAAGTACAAGGCGACGACCAATTCTCGGCATGCCTACCCGGTCGCCGAGAACCGCCTCAACCAACACTTCGTGGCCGATCGGCTCCATGCGGTGTGGATGGCAGACATCACCTATATAGCGACGGATGAAGGCTGGCTGTATTTGGCCACGTTAGAGGACTTGTACTCCCGCCAAATCGTCGGTTGGGCGATGGACCAGCGCATGACCCAAGATCTCGTCCTCCGGGCCTTAGATCGCGCGGTGCAACGGCACCGCCCACCGGCCGGGGTAATTCATCACTCGGACCGCGGTAGTCAGTACGCCGCGACAGCGTACCAGCAAGAATTGCGGGCCTACGACATGGTGGCCAGTATGAGCCGGAAAGGTAATTGTTACGACAACGCCTGCATCGAGTCCTGGCACAGCCTCTTGAAGAAGGAGCTGGTTTACTTGCAGCGCTTCAAGAGCCGGGCCGACGCCCAATTGGCCATATTCGAGTACATTGAGGGGTTCTACAATCGGCGGCGGTTACACAGTGCCTTGGGCTACCGGACTCCGCAAGAAGTCGCCACGGCCGCCCGACAGTCGGTTTCGTGACAAAACCCCGAATTCGAGGTGTCTAAATTCTTGACCTAAGTCCA
>NZ_JABBVZ010000275.1 GCF_012933365.1 Sulfobacillus harzensis
GAGGGTCGAGTTAACGGGCTACTCTACATGCGGAGCGACGGCATCGCGGACCGACTACGCACACAAGCTGCTAGGCCGGTGCGACGCCATGCTCTCCGTTCTCACTGGCTTCGCACCATGTCACACGGCGTGGCAGATTATTGCCACTTCCCGCTTCCACGCATCGCGAGACGGCTAGCATGGAAGGACTTCGGCTAGCACTTGAGGCGTATAACAAAACGAATCGTCTGATGTCCACGCCGGGACAGCAATTCTTGGGCGCAAAGACATACATTGCATCGAAACAGGAACGCAGGGAGGACGCGAAAACCGCGTCGAAAGTACCACGATGCGCAAGAGGGCCTGTATGGGGGAAGGGTGAGGGAAATGCCGGTCGAATTAAACCACACCATCGTGCATAGCCGCGACAAACGTGCCTCTGCCGTCTTTTTAGCTCGGATACTGGGACTTGGTGCACCTTCGGCCTTCGGGCACTTTATCACGGTGGAATTGGATAACGGGGTTTCGCTCGATTTTGATGACGCCCGGGAAATTCGCCCGCAGCATTATGCGTTTCTCGGGGATGAGGAGTCCTTCGATGCGATTTTCGCGCGTGTCAAAGCGGCGGCCATCCCCTATTTCGCCGATCCAGGGCACCGGCGGCAAGGCGAAATTAACACGCTCGACAATGGGCGGGGATTTTATTTTTCGGATCCGAGCGGGCACAATTTAGAGATTTTGACGCGCTCGTATGGCTCAGCTGGATAGTTTTTACTCCAAGACGGCAAAGATTAAGGAATCGCGCCAGCGGCCGCGAACCCAGAGATGCTCGCGAAGGTGGCCCTCAAGGTGGAAGCCGGCCTTTTCCAGAACGCGCCGGGAGCCGATGTTGGCCGGATCGCAGGTCGCTTCAATCCGGTGGAGATGCAGGGACTCGAAGCCGAACTGTACCAACAGCCGAGCGGCCTCGGTGCCTAAGCCGTGATTCCAGAATTGGCGATGAAGAACGTATCCGATATCCGCCAGGCGATGTTCCGGTTTTTGCACGGTGATGCGGGCCCCACCAATGATGCGGCCGGTTGCCCGATGATGGATGCCGAGGATGAAAGTTCGGCGGCGGGTGGCCATCGTATGGGCCATGGCATCCTGAAGAAAGCGTTCCGCAGCGGAGCGGTCATTCGGTTGCCATACGGTGAATTGGGTGACCAACGGGTTTTAACAGTTTCTTAAAACTTTATCTATGGTTATCCATCATTGTATAATTGTGGTATGAATCGAAAACTTGTT
>NZ_JABBVZ010000276.1 GCF_012933365.1 Sulfobacillus harzensis
GAATTGAATCAAAAATCTACGAGAGCAAGAGGATTCAACCAAAAAACTAAGGTAGGTGGGGACAGTTTGACGCTTACCTTTTTCTCGACCACGGTGGCGACCTGGCTGCCCCAGCAATGTTCCCAGAAGCCGCAGCGCCGGAGCCCTTGGGGGGTGTACCAGGCGCAGGGGTAACTGGTGGCTTGGTAGTCCTCTGGGATCGGCAGCGGTTCCCGCAACATCGTGATCGCGGCTTGAACCTCCATCAGCCCAACAATTAATTCCCGTGCATACTGGCGGTCGTAGGTCACCGGGAACGACTTGATTTCGCCGGTTTCCTTGATGAGATAGCTGATTTCCGCCGTGGCGCCGCGCTGGTTCCCATAGAAGTGCAAGTACATCGTGACTTGTGCGACGTGGCTTTGCAGCGGGAGATCCTTCAAGCGCTTTTCGGTCGTGGTTTTGCACTCCACGATGTGTTTGATCGGCTCAATCCAGAGGTCAATGTGCCCGACGCCGAATTCCGTGCGGACCTCCACTTCCCGGACGCATTGATCGGGGCCCGGAAATTGCTGTGCCCAGAGCGCGGTAATCCGCTCCTCCGCCAAGTGGCCGGTTTCGAAGATCGCCATTTCTCGGAGCGTGGGCGGCGTGGCGACGTAACCGAGCGCACGCAGGGTTTGCCGCCTAGGGCACTGTCCCGCTTCTGACAAGCGGATCTCATGCGGATCGAATTTGCTAGGACCCGCAAGTTCGCTCTGGTACTTTTCTTGCTGCAGGGCCGCCGTCGACAGCAAGGCGGGCGATGCGGTTTGTTCCCGACTCATGCGGACGTCACTCCTTCCTAAGTGGGGGGTTAAGACATCTAAGCCGCCGATCCGCCGGAGGCGGAGCCAGCGACGTGCGTTGACTTCCTGTTCGACAGCGGACGTTATGGGGCAGCCGGTGCTGCTCGGCAAAAGTCCATGGCCCCGATGGGTTCACAGCCCGTGAGCGTATTCATCCACGCGGCGTGGGGCAGTGAGGGATTGTAGAAGTAGAGAGCACCATCGGTCGGATCAACGCCCCGCAGAGCCAGCGCAGCCGCGTGCCAGGCAGACGGCGTGGGACGGGCCGAGGCCCAAGCGCCCTTCGCGACGGTTTCGAACTGATTGGGTTGATGAAGCGCGGCCCAGAGGCGATGCGGAAAGGACCGCGCCTGGATGTTACGGCCAAGTATAAAATCTCCAATAACGACAACAACACTTCGCCAAAAAGGCCAACCTGATTTCGGCAAAACG
>NZ_JABBVZ010000277.1 GCF_012933365.1 Sulfobacillus harzensis
AAGTTTTTATTTCGCCATCCGGGTCGCGAAGTCCTTTTTGCGCCGGATGTTCGGGACTATTCACACAAGCTGCTAGAGCGTGCTCGGCTGGGCTAATAGGTGATTTATGGAGCAATTGGCCCGCGAAGGACTTTGACGGCAAGAACATGGTGTGGGGAACCGCAACATACCGCATATCCACGTCCGCGGCCGAGTTGCCCAATCCGATAATCCTTACCGATTGCAGGAGGCGCATCCAGCCCTGAATTCTTACATGCGATGGCTAGGGGTACGCCTTGCAGAAGTTGGTCGATTAGGCTGCGTAGTGTTTGTGTCTCCGCGATTACGTTCAGTTGAACACAACGAAACCCCGAGCTGTCGCGACCGAGCGACCACCTAAGTGACCTGACCGGGTGCGAGGAGGAACAATCGTGTATGGCAGCAGGCTGAGCATATGGTTACGCGCAACTTAGAGTGGAGGGCCCACTTTGCTAATGCAGATGGGGGCAGGCGTTACTTAGGAGCGAATTAGTGGCTGAACGGAGAAGCCCCGAAATTGGAAAGCACGGTGCATTTTTCAGTTCTCTATGGATGATGCGAGTCTCGATGATAGGGGAGCACGAGCGCTGCTATGATAGGTGACGAGCGCGGCGGATATGAGTTACCAGCCCAAGCCGAACGACAGAACAAAGAAGAAAGACCAATATGAGGAGACCAGAGCCGCTAGCCAGAGGCGGCGGTGACGATAACGGAACAACAACCGTGCCATAGCTACGGCTATGAGCATTATGAGCGGTGTCAAGACAACTGCGGCTGCACCCGTGCTAAAGACGACGCCGAGTGTGTGACATGATGCGGTATCGAGACCTGTTGCCCAATGGACGTGGCCCATACATGCCGTGTGGGCACCACCCGGAGCAAACCAAAATTGGCTACACCGACTGCTGTGGCCACCTGTCTCACCTCCGCTTAATGTATAGTAGAACACCTCGCGACCATTGGATAGTCCCGAATATCGGCCGCGTGCGGAGGCACTGGGCGCGGCTTGCCCGCGACGATTCCAATGGCACTCGCGTTGCCGCGACACCCGCCGGCTGGTCCACACGGCTCCACTGTGGGCGCTTCAGCAGGCGCACCAAGCATGTGCCTGGACTTGTGTCAAGTCCATGGACACTCGAAACTCGCCGCAATGTCAAACCAATGGTACCCGTTCCATCCTTTGGAGCGAGGCGGGATTATCGATGTCCGCCGCCGCTCCGTCAAGGCTCCCCCACGGG
>NZ_JABBVZ010000278.1 GCF_012933365.1 Sulfobacillus harzensis
ACCACAACCGTACCAACGGGGGGATTTTTTCCTCAACTGTCAAAGTCCGCCGAAATCACATCTCTACAGGACGCTCTGTGTGAGGGAAATGGTGCGATGACTCGCCGTGTTTTGTGCTCGCGCTTCCCCATGTACGTGGCTTTCCCACGCGCGGAGTGCTATCACGAGCTCTGACTCCTCGACTCCCGTCCGCTGTCCTTCGGCACTGCCTATCGGGTGCAGCGTACGCGTCTTGCGCGAGGGGCCGAGGTCTCCCGGTTTGGTGCCGTTTCGTTTTCCGCCATGCCGCGCTCTCCGACTCCGCCGCGGTCTCCCGAACCCTTGCCTCTAATGGGTTCGTACTATGGCCTTCCCGGGTGCTCAAGACGGTCGGCCCGCGGATTATTTAGTCACGAAGCTCAATCACTTCACCCCGTAGGGTTACGGCCTGGACGTCGCGCTGTGTACGCTTGATGACTATCCTCACGGATATTCACCCAACACTCGCTTCCTCGTGAGTGGCTAGCTCTTGCGAGGACCGGAATTGCACCGGCTCGGAACGGCCCACTTATCTGGGCGCACTAAGCGTCAAATAAAGGGGCCGTCTCAATCGGAACACCTTCTGCCGTCATGGCTAACGCACTATGCACGAACAGCCCCCGGTCCCACTGATACTCAATCGGTCCTAGCCCCTCCGTCGCCCGGTGCCCCGTGAAGTTCAGCGTCGTCGTATCTTGGGCGATCAAGATCCATGTGTGCGGGGTACGACGGGCCCACATCGCTTCGCGATGCGATGCAAGGAGTGCGGTAGGGTACACCGAGGGATTGTCAAAAAACCGATAGGCTGCCTTCAGCCCAGCCCAATCTCCTTGGTATGCGGAGGCAACCGACACTTCGGGTTGTGTGCTTAACTGGCTCGCTAGTGCAACGGCGCGCGCGGTCAACCGCGCGTCCCCTAACTGCGCGTCGCCCAGGTCCCGCAATACCCACGGTTCAATCGATTGCCCGCGTTTCTCCATATGGTCCCATTTCGCCACGGCGTAGCAGAAATCTTTGCACCAGGCAAAAAACTCGCAAGAGCCTCATCCAACGAAAATTAGCTCGTTGGGATGAGACTCCGCGTGTTCGTTTGCGCTATCCAAGATGTGGGTAATGATTAGCCCAAAAGGGTCCGGATTAGGACCCGAAGGGAGCAGCCTCCTTCGTGTGGCTCAACGTAAAAAAGCGCATGGGATCAACATTTTCCGGCCCTTCTGGTACCCTGGTAAG
>NZ_JABBVZ010000279.1 GCF_012933365.1 Sulfobacillus harzensis
GAACCTCCAACCAAGGATTTCCCTTACCGTACCATAACCTTCCGTGATTATCACGAATTAAGGAATGGTTCTACTAGCCACCGCTCGATGTACAGGAGTACCCAAGGATTATCGGTGTGCCTGCGCACGGCCTTCATTAACAAGTCGTGCGGGATGTTATCGAAGAGACCTTTAATGTCGAACTCCAATACCCAGTCATATCGCCAACACCGTTGCCGGGTCTGCGCCAATGCATCATGCGCGGACCGCCCGGGGCGATACCCGTACGAGTCCGGATGAAAGATGGGCTCGACCAGCGGTTCAAAGGTGAGCTTCACGACCATCTGTGCAATCCGGTCGGCCACGGTGGGCACTCCCAGAATGCGGACGCCGCCGGACTTCTTGGGAATTTCCACCGCTTTGACGGGCGGGGGGAAGAAGCTCCCCGAAGACATCCGGTTCCAGATTTTGTACAGGTTGTTCTTGAGGTCCTCCTCAAACATCCGGAGACTTTCCCCGTCGACGCCCGCGGCGCCGCGATTGGCTTTAACGCGTTCATACGCCTGATACACCAGCCATTTGGGAATGGCATACGGTTTGGGCTTATCCATGTGTTCCTCCCTTTCGGTTGACACCGAACAGTGTCCAGAGATACTGGCCCCCCTTCGCTCCACGGCCATTACGCCGCTTCCTCACTACTACAAGGGCCTCTGCCCCTTGCTGTGCATTGGTACTGAGGGTCTTGTGGGGCTTCCACTTGACCGGTTCCCTTAGCATCACAGCGAAGGTTCCCGCGTTCCGCGCCCGAGCCTGTGCTAGGTTCCTGCCTCCTCCATGCCGGTCACCGTGGGGCCAGTAAGCAGGTCTCCGCTCCACTTATCCCGGGTTAACGACTACCCCCCGGTTTTGATGACGTCGTCCTACGCTTTCGACACGTCGTCAGAGGTTCACTTGCGTTCAGCTCCCGTAGCCCGTACCTGACGGAGTCAAGCTCCGCCTTTTCCGTCACGCTCACGACCGAGGCTTTTGTCCTCAGCCGCTGACGGTGGTTTGAAGCCTCCCCCTGCAGGGCGGTTTCGAGGGGCCTCCCCTCATCTCGCGGCGCAGTTCGGCTGGGGCTGTCCCAATAGTCACCCGCACGGGTGACTGGGGTGGACCCTGATGAAAGTCAAGTGACCCTCGCTCCTAGCCAGCGAGGGTCGCTTGCTTCAAGAGGTTGTGGGCCACGCTCAGGAGGCCCCATTCCGTTTGGACTTTGGCCAATCCAC
>NZ_JABBVZ010000027.1 GCF_012933365.1 Sulfobacillus harzensis
GTGGCCTCATACCATTTGTCTTCAATACTTCAGCTAATTCCAACGACCGAGCCAGCAGTTCTTTATCTAGATTAGGAGGGTATTCGGATTCTGTGATTGATTTGCGGGATTCGACCGCACATGACAATTCGAGGCAAAATCGGATTCTATGATTGATTTGACACGGATTCCGCTGGATGAAGGCTCCGGTCCATCTCACCGCCTTCTTTCTCGAAAAGCCGGAGCGGGTAGTCGGGCTGGGGTATGTTCTCTTGCTCGCACTTCAGTTCGCCCGCTTCATGCGGGCGGTGGTTCGGCACGCGATGGTTGACCAGCCGCCCGTGGACCTGCCCGACGGGCGCCACATCGTGCAGCCCTCGGAACGGGTCATTTTGGATACCCTTCGAACCTTGTGGATCGAACAGCGGTCCCACGGCTCCATTACCTGGTACCAGTGGACGCATGTGCAACCCCACGCGCGGCGGATCTTAGACATGCTCCAGGTTCCCATCGAGCACCGGTTCCAACGGCCCGGATCCGGCTAAACAACCCGTCGGCTAAATCCCTGCGTTTTCTCGTGGTGACCCGCGGAATCTAAGATTTGATTTGGGTGGCGTTCACACGATACCCTGTTCTAAGCCGGTCAACAGATCGCGGCAGACGGAAAGGATGACATCGTGGAGATCCCCAACTTCTTGAACCTCCCTCGATACACCATTACCGCTTTTGAGGAAACCGATGATGCCTACCACGTTGCGGCCGAAATTCCGGAACGGCCGGCTGCCTGTCCCCATTGTGCCCATGCGGGGTTCGTCGGCTTTGGCCATCGCGAACAGTGGATTCGGGATCTCCCGATGCATGGGAAACGGGTTCGACTGTATCTCCGCACCCGCCGGTTTCGCTGCAAATCCTGTCATCGCACGTTTTATGAGGCCTTGCCCGCTGTGGATGGCAAGCGGCCGATGACACAACGTCTCGTCGCCTGGATGGGGCCCCAAGCGATGCGGCGGCCCTTTGTTCATGTCGCAGAGGAGGTGGGCGTTGACGAGGCCACGGTGCGCGATGTGTTCAGCGATTATGTGGCCCAATGGGAAGCTCACCGACACGTGGAAACCCCGACATGGCTCGGACTGGATGAAATTCACCTGACCAAAGCGCGCGGTGTGGTCACGAATGTGCGGGAACGCACGCTCGTCGACATCCTCGTGGACCGCCGCAAGGACACAGTCGCGCGCTACTTAGGGCGGCTCCCGAATCGCTCGCAGATTCAACTGGTAGCCATGGATATGTGGCGGCCGTACAAGGAAGCCGTGGAGGCGGTCTTGCCCCAAGCTATCATTGTCATTGACAAGTTCCACGTGCTCAAGATGGCCAATGCCGCGGTCGAACGGGTCCGCAAGCACCTCCGGCAGTCGCTCACGCCGGCTCAGCGCCGCGGACTCATGCACGACCGTTTTGTCCTCTTGAAGCGGGAAGCCGACCTGGCCGACCGGGAGCAACTGCTGCTGTCCACGTGGACCAAAAACTTCCCGGACCTCGGGGAAGTGCACCGTCGAAAAGAAGACTTTTTCCGCCTCTTCGAATGCCGGAGCCACGAAGAGGCTCACCGTCAGTTTAGGATCTGGGAGGCTGGGCTCGCCGGCGACATGGCGACCGCGTTCACGGAACTCACCACGGCGTGGCATCACTGGGAACGAGAAATCCTAGCGTATTTCGACCATCCGATTACCAACGCCTATACCGAAAGCCTCAATAGTTTAATCCGCGCGACGGATCGGATCGGGCGCGGGTACAGCTTCGCCGCGCTGCGGGCGAAGCTCTTGTGGTCGGAAGGCGCCGACAAAGCCACCTATCGACGAGCCAAAGTGCCCCGAGAACGCCCCCTAGCGGACAAGCCACCTACCGCCTACGGAGGCTCCTTCCTTAGGCCGATGCCCACCACTATGGTTCTACAGGAAGATGACGCCATGGACTACGGGGTCAAGCTAGACCATGTGGAGGCTCGCATCCAAGAGGGAATTAGCACCGTCCGGGGAGACCAGACAATAAAGCGATAACGAATCGACCTGTTGGAGGGACCACCTCTAGCCGTGCCACGGGTACACGGTCTTCCGGCCAAGGCACGGCTAGACTCGGCGACATGGTCCTTTATTTGACTACGGTGATTCGTAGAGCCTTCGCTAGAAATTCCGCCATTCGCTCACTCTTACCTGCCTCCTGGGAGTTTTCGAGGACACATAGAATAGTAGCTTTCAAGTATAGTAGCCGGACTAGTTGTTTGACGTCGTCCGTTCGAAAGATATAATCAATGCCATCGTGGCACAGAGATAGAGCCTCTTGCGCGAGGCCACGCGCAAGCTGCAAACGAGCCAACTCCTCCAAGACACTTGCAGCCAGCGCAAAATGCCCACGGCTTCGGTAAGCTTCCAGACATTCGTTAAGGTAGGGCTCGGCTACGCTGTATTTCTCTTGCTCACGGAGAATGACGCCCAGGTTTTGTTTCGCACCAAACCCCCGCATTTCGTCAATCCCTTGATAGAACATCGCACTGATCACAGTGTGATGATGTGCTCTTTCGAGGTCTCCCAACGCACGAGCCACGATGCCCAGGCCGTGGTGGCAACGAGCCATCATTTCCACATTATTCGTTTGCTCCGCAAGCTCAAGTGCTGTTGTGTAGAGTTCGAATGCTTGTTCGTGGCGATTAAGCAAATACAATGTCGATCCCATGTTTCCGAGGGCTCGGAGCCTTGTGGCGGGTTCGGGGTTGAATTCGAGCACGGTTTCGTACACGGCCAAAGCATCCAGAAAGCGAGACAGAGTAAAATACGCATTGCCCAGTTGTATGAGCAATGTAAGGTCGTCCGTCCCGATATTTTCAGATTGGATAAGCCTGAGGGCGGACCGCTGAAGAACGTACAGTGCCCGTTCCGTCCCTGTCTCTATGCTCAGAAAATCTCGCGCCGCGCCAAGCAGATCGCTGTTCGCGGCTTGCCCTTCCATAAATAGCTCCCATGCCAAATAAAGCTGATCTGGTCCCCCGGCCTTCTTACCTTCACTCCGCAGTTTGTGCCCGTGTCTAACCAGTGCAGCCTTTTCCGAATGATCGGCGTCGACGATCTCCCCCAGCGGCACGTGAAGTCGCTCGCTTAAGACTTTGAGAGTGGATAAAGGAGGTACAACCACACCGGATTCAATTTGGCTGATGTAAGACCGGTCGAACAGTCCTTTCGCCAGGTCGGCCTGGGTCATGTTCCGGCTGATCCTGAATTTTTTTATTCGTTCTCCTAGAGTTTGCGTAACAACAACACCCCCCAGTTACTAACAAATGTTAGTACACCTCACGGAAGTTTGTCCCGAAAATTGTGCACAATGCAATTAGACAATCATTAAGGAGTTGGCCAAAATGCGTCGTGTCCTTGCGGTGCTTTCAATGACTATGATGATTCTGGTTGTTGGCCTTTCATTAACAACGTCTGCCCGGCATCACACTTTGGCGACAAGCCAAGTCACCAGTCCGAGTGACGTGACGAATCCGGGCGTGAGCTAACAGGCCAACAGAATTTCAGATGCGTACCACCCCTGGGACTACCCTACGTAACACGTCGTCATATATAAGCGCTAATCACCCTAAACTTCGTTGCGATGGCCTGGTTCTCAAATCACATACCCTATGCGGAATATCATGGAGGTGAAGCATTTCGTGCGAATTGATCAAACAATGGGAGGGCCAAAGGTTTCCCCGCCAAAATCATGGTCCACTCCCAATAGCCACTTTTTAACCGTTTTGCACGAGCCGTGGTACAAAACCGTAATGCACATACAAAGCACGGTTAGTGTAGCGACCACAGAGTTTTGGATCCAACGCGGGGCGCAGCTCCTGTGCTTGCCAATAACAACGGGGTCTGTTTCAAGTCCTAATGCGGTTGGAAGCGATTCTATTCCTGTTCCGGTTTCGATATTCGGGGTTCACACTTACTTGGCGGATTCCATGCAGTTCTTATTGGAATATGGATGCCGGCTCAGCCCCGAAGGGTGTTTTTACCTAATGCCGTCCTTTCGCGGAGAGGACGTGGATAGTAGTCATCTGGCACAGTTCTTTCACAGTGAGGTGGAATTGGTTGGTACGTTGGACGATGTTATGGAAGCGGCGGAGGATTACATCCGGTTCCTTGCTTCACGGATACTGGAACGCCACGATACATTAGTGATGGATGCCGCGGGAACAATCGAGCACTTAAAGAAAGTCGTTCAAACGTTATCCTTTCCTCGGATTAGCTTCAGCGAAGCTATTGAGTTGCTTGGTGACAATCCCGAGTGGATAACCATCAATGCCGTCGGTGGTCGAATTATTAGCCGCAAGGGTGAGCAACGACTCATGCAGACTTTGGGGAGCCCCGTGTGGTTAACGAAAATGGATCATCTTTCTGTGCCTTTCTACCAGGCATTCGACGGCGATGACTTGCGCACAGCTCGGAATGCCGACCTTCTAATGGGAATCGGAGAGATATTGGGTGCTGGTGAACGTCACGCAAGCATCAAAGATGCACGTCACGCTCTGGAAGTGCACAGTGTAAGTGAGGTCGACTACGAATGGTACCTCATGATGAAAGAGCTTTATCCCTTAAGGACGGCCGGGTTCGGGATGGGAGTCGAACGGTTCCTACTGTGGGTGCTCCAACACGACGACATCCGAGATATTCCCTTGTTGCTCCGCGTCAACGGACAACAAATAAATCCTTAACAGGAAACAATGGTAGGAGGTTATGCATGTCAACGTCACGGGAAGAGGTCCTTGGATATTTTAAAGAAAAGGCCGATAGATATGATTTGGTCGACCAGCAATGGTACTGGGTACTGTCCGACTCATTGCTGTGGGACGCGCTTGTGCACCATGTGTTCCCTAAATTGCCGGATGACTTTGTAATGCTCGACGCGGGAGGCGGCACGGGTCGGTGGACCGATCGGGTCTTGTCCGCCTTCCCTAAAGCACAGGCCGTGATATTCGATATATCCCCAGACATGACCAAGCACGCCCAAGAAAAGGCGCGCCGCAACCACTACGAGGAGCGTTTGACAATTGCGCATGGGGACTTAGAGCAAGTTCAGCACCATTTGAAAGCCAGCACATTCGATTTAATCATTTCGTTCCACAATGTAATGGGGTTCGTGAATCCCGAACAGGTAATGCCCCAGCTCGCGTCGTTATCGAAGCCGGGCGGGCTCGTTGTTCTATTCGTGCCCAATCGGTATCATGCAGCGTTTTTTAATATCTTCCAAGCGAATATTGAACGGGCCGAGGATGCGATAAACCATTGGTTAGGCAAATTTGTTGACGACATGCCATCGCTGAACCTGTATTCTCCGAGCTCTCTCCGGAATGCGCTGCAATCATGCGGGCTTCATTGCGAATGGCTATCTGGGTTTCCTTCGCTTGTTTATCCGGGATACGAAGAAACGAGGATCGAGGGCTCCAGTATCCATAATCAAGAATTGTTGCGCGATCCCGTGATGTTTCGTAGAATTTTCGATTTGGAGAAGTCTGTGGCTACTGAGCCAGACGCAGCAGCCCGAGGTAACAACTTGTTTGTAGTTGCTGCGAAGGTAGTCGACGGAGGTCGTTCATGAGCATCGAACGCGACCTGAGGAACCCATATTCTTGGTATGATGAAGCCCGCAATAAATGTCCAGTTTACTGGGACCATGCCGAAGAAGGCTGGTTGGTGTTAAGCCACGAGCTGATTAACGAAGTATTGCTCAACCCAAAATTTGCAGCCCGCGCGGACATGAGTTTTATGGGTGAGGTTGCCCCGACGTTGCGGCAACACTTTGAGAGTTGGCTGCTATTTACTGATCCCCCGAAGCACAACGTTTTACGCAAGCTCATTGGGCCAGCCTTCTCCTCGAAGAGATATCCGTCGTTTGAACGTACTCTGTCCGACAGAGCCAATACGCTCGTTGACCGTTTGCTTTTGGAAAACGGTCCGTTTGATCTACTTTCTCAATACGCGATCCCCATGGCCGAATGCGCCTTGGCGATGATTTTGACGTTGGATGGCCAAGAGGTCGCGAATGCACGCGAATGGGCGGACGATTTACTAGACTTCATAAATGTCGATTTTTCGCCAGAACAGCTTGCGGTGTCCCTGAAAGCTTTAAACGCTATGACAAAGATCGTGAAAGACAAGGTACTGACGTCCAAAGCCTCCTTTCCAAAAGGGACCATCCTGAGCACAATAAACCAGGCATGGTCTCAGGGCGAAATTTCGGAAGTCGAGGCCGGAGCACTATTTGGGCAGATCGTTACAGGCATGCTTGGAGCCGTTCCCCACTTGGTTAGCAACGCAGTCCTGGCGTTGGTGCAGCACCCTGCTCAATGGTCCCGGCTGCAAAGCAATCCGGACGCCATTGATGGCGCTGTTGAGGAGTTTCTACGGTATGATACCCCCTTCTTGTTGGTTACTCGGACAAGTACTGCGGAGATGACGCTCGGCGGCGTCGCTCTGCACCCAGGCGATCGTATTGGGCTAATGCTGGGCGCCGGCAATCGGGATCCTGCTACCTTCGAACACCCGCATGCGTTGGACGTTGAAAGACGACCCAATCCACACCTTTCCTTCGGTATTGGCGCTCACTTTTGCCTGGGGGCAGGAATGACGCGTTCTATCGCGAGCGTGGCGATTGGAACCCTCACAAGGCGCGTTAGAAAGATCGAGCTACACGAACCGGTAAGGTTTCGGCAATTGTTCGGTATGCGGAACGCTGAAGAGTTGATGGTCAGTATGGAGGCAAAGTAGCTCGTTCGGAGGTTGGATGTGGGCAGTTATTTTACTACCTTTCGCGGTTTTTCTATCCCGGCTCGCATCATTATCATCGGAGGCGCATTGAACGCATTCGGAAACGGCATCGTGTTCCCGTTTCTGTTTGTGTACATACACAATGCTCTTCATCTGCCATACGAAGTGGCAGGCGCCGCGATGTCAATCATGGCAATAGCGGGATTGGTGGTCGGGCCGATTTTTGGTAAAGCCGCTGATATTGTGGGTTACAAATTGATGTTTGGCATATCGTTGTTGCTTCAGGCATTCGGCTATGGTTTGTTGGCCCTCGTAACAAGAGACTGGCAAGTGTTTCTGGTCCTCATTCTAGCGGGAGCTGGCAATGGCGGATTTTGGCCGGTTCAACTTGCCATTATGCAGGGCCTTGCGGAGGATGCCCAACGTTCGCATTTATTCGTCTTTGACCGGGTGGGGGCCAACGCGGGAATCGGACTCGGTGGACTGGCCGGCGGCGCCGTCATGTTGTCGGCGCTTCCATACCGGTACACTCTAATTTTCGAGGTAGATGCCGCATCTTTTCTTCTTTTTCTGCTGTTATTTATCCTATCATATGGTCACGTGATCCCACAGGCGTCGGACGATGGCGCCGCGGAGATGGAACCGGAAGAGTCGGAGCAACAAAGATCCGCGATTTACAGAGACCGTACTTTGATCGGCCTTGCTGCGATTCGCTTTTTACTCGTTCTGGGAGGCTACGCTCTATTTGAAACGGCCCTCACCTTGTTTGCATTTAATCGAACCTCCTTGGGCGCGTCTTCGCTAGGCTGGCCTTTTTTTGTAAATGCCTTTGCCGGATTGCTCATCCAAGTGCCTTTAGCGAAAGCCTTGCAAGGGCGCAACCGTATGGGCGCCCTGTTCATTGCCAGTGTCATTTGGGCTGCGGCATGGCTTCTCCTCGACGCGAGTGCGGTCTTTCCGGAGGGCCGTAGCTTTGTTCTTGGCATCGTTGTCTTGGTGGCCTTCTTGTTTAGTATTGGAGAAGCCATCGAAGGGGTGACGTATGAGCCTCTGGTTGCGGACTTGTCGCCTCCAGCGCGGGCTGGTCAATACATGTCCGTAGTCACGTCGTCATGGCAACTCGGTTTGGTTTTAGCCCCAACGATGACCGGATTTTTCATGAAGTTGTCGCCCGGCGCTCTGTGGCCATTCGCCAGCGTCCTTTGTTTAGTCGCTGGCACATTGTCCCTCCTAATGAACCGAATTGTTCCACAGGAGTTCCGACACGTCCCCGTAGAAGCAAGCGGGCCAGTGGTTGCTAGCACAGAGGGGAGGCGAGTGGATTGAATGCAAGGAAGCCAAGCTACTTAACATGGGAACAACTCTACAGAGAGAACGACCTTGAGAAAGATAGTCCGGCCGCCGTCGGAGGGATCTTATCGGCTGAGACCCTGGCAGCAGCCTATCAATGGGGATTCTTTCCTTGGCCACCCGGGGACCCAGATATATATGTGGAGCTCGAAGACCGCTATGGACACCTTGTCGAATCGGGAATGATCAAACGCCTAGACATGGACCAGAAGAGAATGAGACTCCCCTGGTGGAATCCCGACCCGCGGTCCGTCATTTTCCAGCATACCCTTCACATCTCGAGGTCCCTTCGCAAACGGATTCGCCAGAGTAAATGGACTACCACACTCGACGAAGCTTTTGATGAAGTCGTGGACTTGTGTCGCCGAGGAAATCCCTTGAGTTGGATTACGCCAGAAATGGGGGCAGCGTATCGCGAGTTACAAGTTCGGGGTCGAGCCCACAGCATCGAAGTTTGGGAAGGAAACAAGCTCGTTGGTGGTATGTACGGTGTGGTGACTGGCGCCGTGTTCACGGGCGAGTCCATGTTCTCCTTGCGAACCGATGCCTCCAAGGTCGCAATGGTCGACTTTGGCGAGCGGTTCTTTTCACAGGGAGGGATGCTGATCGACACTCAGATGCCGAATGAGCATCTATGCTCAATGGGTGCCGTTAATATCAGTCGACAGCATTTCGTAAAGCGGTTGGAGGATTCAAGGACTACGATGGTAACGTTGGACGCCAGCCGATTGCCGGTCAATCGGCTGGCAACCTATCTGATGAATCCAGAACGAGCGGAGGACAGCCCCATTGGACAAAGAGATTAGGCTTCCAAGGACGTTGAAAACAGGCGATACCGTCGCGGTAGTTTCCCCATCAGCACCCGGCGTGGCCCGTTGGCCCCATCGGACTGAACGGGGGCGTCAATACCTGGAGTCCCTTGGTCTACGTGTAAAGTTTATGCCCCACTCCCAGGAAAACCATGGGTTAGTATCGGCGCCTGCGCAACACAGGGCGGCAGATATCATGGAAGCTTTCGAAGATGATTCTGTCAGCGCCATCATTGCGGCGATAGGCGGAAATTATTCACGTGAGGTATTGCCGCATCTGGATTTCAACCTCATCGCTGATCACCCAAAAATATTCCAAGGGTATTCCGACGCAACTACGCTGCTCTGGGCCATATGGAAGCACACCCGAATGATCACGCTCTATGGCCCCGCCTTGTTGACCAACTTGGCAGAGTATCCGAAGCCGCTTACGTTCACCGACTTTTGGCTTCGGACATTTTGGTTTGCAAGCGGACCGATCCATTTTCAGCCTGCAGATACATGGACCGACGAGTTTCTCAACTTCGACACGAAGGACGATTTGAAGCGGCCTCGACATCAATATGATAATGGCAAGTGGGTGGACTTGCGCCCCGGCCAAGCGGAAGGTCGAATATTAGCCGGATGCTTGGAAACAATCGCCCACGACATTCTGGATGATGCTCATTGCCCAGACTTTGCGGGCACAATTTTGGCTGTTGAACTCTCGGATGAAAGTCCGTCGATCCCCAGTGTCGAGGCTTCTTTGGAAAAACTTAATCACGCAAAGGGGTTCGCCCAAATCCAGGGCTTATTGGTCGGTCGTCCCGCCCGGTATTCCGCCGCAGACCGCAATGAGCTTTGGGATCGCGTCCGTGCACTGGCCGCTGCTTACGACATTCCTGCTCTTGGCAATTTGGATTTCGGCCATTCGGACCCGTTCTGCCCATTGCCTATCGGAACCCGTGTTCAGTTATCGGTGGGAGGCCCCCGGGGGAGTATGTTGCAAAGTGTAGAGTCCGCTACTTGGAATGGAATCAAGGAAGGGTGACAAGACTTGTTCTCTTACAAAGTTAGCTCAGAGATCTATTTGCGTCTTTTGACGATGCGAGACGTTGACGCCGTATACTCGTTAACCGTCGGGTCACGGTCCCATCTCAGAAGGTGGTTGCCTTGGGTAGATGACGTGCAGTCCCCATCGCGAACCGAAGCGTTTATTCGTGGTGCTCTGGAGCAATTTGCGGCAAACGAAGGCTTTCAATCGGGCATCTGGTGGAAAGATGCGATGGTTGGATGTGTCGGAATCAATACCATCGATTGGTCCAACCGCGCGGGAGTCGTGGGGTATTGGCTTGGCGATACGTTTCAAGGCCGTGGCATTATGACGCAGGCTGTCAAAGCGGTCATTGATATCGGGTTTCAACACTACGGACTCAACAAAATGGAAGTCAGAGTGGCCACCGGTAACACCAAGAGTTCCGCCATTCCGCGCCGTCTTGGATTTCACGAAGACGGCATCATTCGCCATGACGAATGGCTGTACGACCACTTCGTGGACAGCTACGTGTTTTCCATGTTAGCCAGTGAATGGCTCCCCTCGCAAGAGGTGTAAGGAGAGGTGTAAGGAGTCCTGCGGTTAAGTGTCGAGATCCTGTTTGTTCCCGGGGCACTTGGCGAAAGCCAGGTTGAAATAGACCGTCTAGAAAAGAGGTGGTAGATAATGGTACACCGGTTGTCGGTCCCCTTAGTGCGGCATCAACTTCCTTTCGTCGTAGATTTGGCCTCGGGTCAGCATCCCGTAGACCACGCCGACCAACTTGCGTGCCGTCAAGACCAGCGCCCGCTTATGCGCGTGGTGCCGGGCCTCCCGGTACTTCTTCGCGTAAAAGGCTTTGAAGTGCGGGTCCCGCACACGGACTCTCTCGGCCGCTTCGACGAAGTAATACCGCAAGTAGACGTTGCCCGACCGCGTCGGCGGTCGGATGTCGGCATCAAAGTTCCCCGATTGATGGGGACGCCACGTGAGTCTGGCATATTTAGCCAAGGAATTTTCCGAGGAGAACCGTTGCACGGGGCCAATTTCGGCCAGCAGGTCCGCGCCGTAGGCCCGCACCAATGCCAGGCACGGTGGTCAGAGTCTGCTGGAAGGCCCGGATGATATCCAGGTGCAGCACCAAACTTTGCTGTCGGGCGTCCCGCTCTTTCGAGTGCAACCGGAAGGCGCGATGAGCCAAGCGTTACAGCGTCTGAGCAAGGTTCTCCGGCGCTTTCAACCGATGGCGGCCCACCGCCGCGATTTACGCCGCGGTGGGCCAGGGGGTCTCCGCCAACGTGTCGGACGTGCAGCGTTCCAACACAGATCTCGTCGACGAAACCCGATCTGGCAACCGAAATCTTGCCAGATGGAAATAGCCGCTTGCCACTAAGCGGCAATCCCCAAGACATGTGTCTTGGGCTAACTGGCTAAACGAGGGAGGAATCAGAAAAATGAACCAGAGTCCCGTTCGAGCCCTCGAGAACGAGGGATACGTGATTTTCAAAAACTACTTCCATGCTGACGTAGTGGCGCGGCTTCGCAATGCAGCTGCTCGTACGAAGCGGAAGGTTTTGGCGCAACCGGGGAACTTCATGACGCGGTACACCCATCGCACCGAGGGAATGGTCGACACATGGGGAGTACATGACCTATTTGCACCACCACTCTATGAACCTGAATATGGACAGTTGCTCTCCCAATCGGGGTTGTTGCAAATCATCCAGGAGCTTTTAAACACTAAAGAGCTACGATTTTGGGCCGGATCACTCCTTTGGTCTCCACAATTCTTCAATTACGAACTGTATTGGCATCGAGATGGTTATGATATGGACGTATTTGAACCGTCGGGCAAGCCGAATCATGTCCAATTTAATGTACCCTTGTACGAAGACCGCTCCTTTATTCTCATTCCCGGCTCCCATAAACGCCCCTTGACTCCCGAGGAAGCGAACGCCGTTCAACGGAAAGATAACGCTTCGACGCTAACGGGCCAAATTGAAGTGGCTTGCGAGCCAGGAGATGTTTTGTTCACCAATGCATGGGTGTTACATCGCGGAACGTGCTCCACAAGGACCCCGCGCATGACTCTACACATCAATTTGCAGCCAGCCAATGAACCATTCGGTGGCCATGCCTCGCGGCCATGGATGAGCGACCCCGCCCATCTCGATAGAATGCCGGTGCCCACTCGCGATCTCTTCTTGAAACTCATCCAATGGGACGAAGCACACCCGCTCTCCCCACAAGAGCAATACGAAGCAGAACAGGCATTCCAGGAGATTCTTAGCCACCAGGCCGGCGTTCGACTTGCGAGGGCAGTCCACAACAGCGACGAGGGGAGGTCCCAACAATAATGAACGCAACTCGCGAGTTCGACGAACGGATCGGCGAGCTTTGCACGGTACTCCAAACTCGCCAAGTGGAGGCGAGACACGCAGAGGAGTCAGACGCCGAAATATTACGCCAGATCGTCGAATGTGCGATGTCATTGAATAAACACGGCCAACGTCATGGGGAGACATTTCTTCAGAATTTTAGTGTTCTATACAATAAACTGCGGAAGACACCAAGGACACAGATCTTGGGTTTTTCGATTATGGAGTTGTTTCTTCAAGCCGGGCAGGTGGCATTGATAGGCAACGCGTACGGTTGGCCCGAAGAGGATTTGGCGAATCTCGTTGTTTTGATTCTCGCACGATACGGCAGTGGTAATTCGGATGCTCTAAAGGCAGCCCAAAAGGTGCTATCTTTATTGTCTTGGGACCAAACGCTACTGGGATATTTCTTATCACGTCGGTTGTTAGATGGTGGCAATGATTTTCAGAAGAAAATGGGGATGTACTTCCTCGAAACGTTGGATGTGCCCATCTTGCATTTTCTAAAGGATTTGTTTCACGGACGGCCTTCTTGGATTAAGACCGACGTACCGATGACACGCTCACGCAGTTCTTTTTCCAGAGCTGTCGCGGTGGCCCCGGCCGCAACGATTGAGGGAAGAACTTCGGGCATTCGAAAACATGCACACTTCGTGTTCGTCGACGTTGAACTCGACGGTACAACGCGGCAAGCAAAAATTCCTCGTTCTGAAATGGCCTCTCCATCGGGTGAACCGATCCGCTTGTCGCGGCGCGATTGGGTTCGGTTTCGCGTGACTGGAGAACGGTCCCAGTTGCTCGAACACATTCCCTCGCAGATCGACATGGATAAGGTTCCCTTACGTTTACCTACGCCCCACAATATTTTGGTGCAAGACAAAGTGCTGAGCACCTTTAGGAAGACCTTTGGGGCCGCGGGCTTTATCGAGACCATGACTCCGGTATTGACACGCGGATACTTTGGCGGCAAGAGTCGTCCATTTCAAACCAAGATGTGGCATAACCAGAAAGTCCACTATCTCCGGGTCACGGCTGAATTAGCTCTTAAATCCGTTGTATCATCTGGTATCAGCAAAGCCTATGAAATCGGACCGATGTTTCGCAATGAAGGTTCAAGTGCAGATTATGCACCTGAATTTTTGATGTTTGAGGCATATGGAATCTTCATGATGGCCGAAGAGCTTCGGGACATCGTTTGTCGAGTAATTCTCCAACTGTCACCAATGGCACCAACGACCAGAATCGGAGCATATGAGGCCATTTCGGACACGTGGGGATTCGATATGACGACCGAGACAGGGAAGAAAGGCGTGACGAGCCTAGCGGGCCTCGATGTTAACCCAAGCTCGGTTTTACGTGCAGCTTATAAGGTCATTGAAAAATTGTATATTCCGCAAACTTCTGGCCTAGTGATCATCGACCACCTCCCCGTAGGCATTTCTCCTTTGGTAAAGTCGGATGGGCAGTTCTATCGTCGTTATTGGATTGCCTTTAATGGCTCGTTTATCGCCGACGTTTGCCAGGAAGAGACGGACTATCGCGTGGTGCAGGCCAACCTGAACGAACAGTTTCGGGAAGATCCGTACCTTGTAAAGCGCGATTACCGGGCCTTCCTGTCAATTCTGGCTTCCGGAATGCCCCCTTTGGCCGGAGTCGGTCTTGGAATATCGAAACTAGTCAAAGCGTTAACAGGTGAATCACATATCAACGATTGTTCGCTGGACCATGCTTATTCCATGAATCGATTAACGGGCGGCAGTTGGCGCGGCGGATGAATGTACCAACTTCGCCACGAACGCTCCCAATTGGTAATAAGACCCTGTCCTCTCAAGCGCTGTTGGGTATCACTCGACAGCTTGTTCATGGCGGGCAGTTAAGCAAATACAATGTCGATTTCATGATCAACACAAAGTGTTTCCACATGGCCAGACCCGAATAGCCACGGATCAATCAAGAAATCCGGATACCCGATCATACGAGAGTCAAAGCGGTCGCCGTGGTATACTGATCGTAAAGCGTCGTGATGACGGAACAGGAGGAAAGATTCCGTGGCTATTGTACGATTGCAACGGCGCGGCATGTTGACCGTACCACGCGACATTCGGCAGCAATTGCATTTGGAAGAAGGTCAGCCGTTAATGGTGCGGGTCATCGATGCCCGACGTCTACTCATCGAGATCATCCCCACCTTGAGCCCCGATGATCTTTTTACACAATTCCCGATCACCACCCCCGTCGATGACGACTGGCATGAGGCCATGGCGGATGACATGGAGGCACACCACCAGAATCAGGAGGTAGCCCCCCATGATTGAGGGATACGTCGACACCAACGTCTTCTTGCACGCCCAGGCCCATGACGCGCATACGCCGGCTTGCCGCGCACTCTTGCGAGCGGCAGCGGCTGGGACTTTAATCCTGCGACTCGACCCGCTCGTGGTGCACGAGCTCACGTACGTCTTGCCGCGTTACGTCAAGGCTATGACGCGGGCGGACGTCGCCCTCTATTGTCGATCGGTCTTACAGTGGCCAGGCATCCACCTCGAGGAGCGACCGTTTTGGTTGGCCGTCTTGGAAACGTGGGAAGCCGATGATCGGCTCAGTTGGACGGATGCGGTGCTCCTGAATCGTGCGCGTGACACGGGATTGCCGGTGTGGTCGCGCAACCATCGGGACTTCACGCGGCACGATCTGCCGGATAGCACCTGGCCGGTGGACCCGGAATAGCCAAGAGTGGCAAACCCCATCGGCATCTTCGAATTGCCAACACTCATGCACGATTGGTGGAGGCTAGGTACGGGTGCGCGATCGCGGGAAGTCGTCACACGAACGGCAATCAGGATTTCGTAAGGCCAGGCGAATTTCCGGTTGGCCTCCTCATCTTTCAAGCGACATCCCGGAAGAAATTTCACAAGGATGATTCACTAAAAAAGTCCACTTTTTCGCTGAGGTGTCCTCTATACACCCATGACAGGTCCTACCGAAGTGGGGCGCTGTCTACGAGAGGAGTGGACGGGGTACGGCGATCTTCGCAGGATGTTGGAACGGCGCGGCCGCTTGTGAGCTATGGCCATCGGGGTGCGCCATGGTAGGGGTTTGGGTAGTAATCGACCGAAAAGTGCCGTAGGGCCTAAAAGCCGGTCATGATACGACTTTCCGCTGATCGCCTCGCAAGCCCTTTGCGGTCAATGGGCCACGTCTGGTGGTAGGAATCTGCGGCCAACAAAGACGTACGTTTTGGAGGATTTTAGGGGGCTAAGGGAGTCGTTTGCCTTGGCTATTGATTTTTCGTTCCAATGATACACGAACCCCTACTTGTACGCTTAAAAGTCTGCACGACTCCGGTCTCCGACTGCCCCTCTGCCATTCGTGCCACATTCTTTCAAACGCAGTCCAGCGGGATCGGTTGAAAGAGCGCCGGGCGGACAGTCACTCAGCCACCGCATAACCTCGCCAACCTTCTTCCTCGCGCTTAGAGTCACCTACATTTAGTGAAGAGTCCCCAACAAGTGGAGGCGACGATCCGTACGGCGGTCTTTAACGAGCAACGTTGGAAGAAGCCCGTGACCTCATAGTGAACTTTAACGAGTGAACAACGTTCCGGCGTCGGTTAAAGCCGAAGAAGTCGGATTGTCTTGTTAGATCAGATGGCCACCCTAGAACCGTTCGGTATTTGCGCGAAACACCCGAATGCGTCGGTACAGCTCTTGGACGGGCTGTGGCGAAAAGGCACCTGTGGACCGTGACGTCGCCTGACCGGATTCCCGCCCGAGAGTTCTCTGTCGGCCACAAACAGCCCTGGCGCCACCGCAAACTATGAGCCAGCTTCGAGCAGGATTTCAAGGTTCTGAAGCCCACGCGTAATCCGCTGGGACTCCAAATCGTGAATTAAGTTAACCAAGGTTCGAAGCATCGGCATGGCATAGCCGTTCTGTTCCGCGACTTCTAACACTGGACCATATTGTGCATCTACTTCGGTTTTGCGGTGGCGGACGGCCAAATCCCGCCAGACGCCGCTATGCACTTTCGTATTGGCTCGCATCATGCGGGACACTCGGTCGAACATGGCATCCGATGCTTTGACATCCTGGAGGACGTTGGGATCCCATCCGTCGAACGGCATCACCTGAACACCCTGCAACTGAGCCAATCCGACTACCTCCACCCCTAAACGGCGTAGCATAGGACGGTAGCGGGGATGGTCTACACAGTCGGCCATGGTCTCATCGGTCGTCGCGGTTGCAAACAGCACGGCCCCATAAGCCATTTTGGACCAGAGATATCCCCAAATATTGGGGGTTACAACGGGCGGGATAAAGGGGGTAAGCCATCCTTCAATCATCTTGAGCCGGTCTGAAGTCCTCCCATCTAGTTCCCCAATCACGAACGCCCCCGGCCCTCCATAATGAATAAGCCCAGGCTCAAGAACATCGGCAAAGAAGTTGATGAAACAGCCAACCGTCCGAGCGTCCCCTATAACCTGGGCGATTTCTTTCTCATTTAGTCCGTTCTGGATCGACATCACCCATCCGTCAGAAGCCAACCGCGGTGCAAGCCACTCCATCGCCGTTCGAGTATGGGGCGCTTTCACCGCCAGGAACACCTGGTGGAGATCGCCATCGAAGCTTTCGGGGGTGTCGGCGGCCATCTCGACCCGCCAATTCCCGTCTGCGGCCTCAACGCGAAGCCCCTCTTCACGAATAGCCATGACGTGTTCGCGGTCGGCATCCACCACGCGAACTGGAAACCCCGCACGCACCAGGTGAGCGGCAATGGTCCCGCCAATGGCTCCAGCACCCACCACCGTCAGCGATCGCATACCATGCACTCCTTTCATCGCCACACCCGTGCCAAGACCCGACGGGCATTGCCACCAATCACTTTTGCAATATCATCATCGGAATAGCCATGTGAAACCAGCCAACGCACGATGTTCGGGAACGTCTCAGTGGGATTTTCAAGCCCGTCGACAAATTCCACGGGTGGAAATTCCAATCCGCGGTGAATCGCGGCAACCCCCAACTGCTTGCTGAAGGCATGGTGTAGCCCTACATGATCGCCATAGAGCGTGTCCGGCCCAAACCCTACGTGATCCATCCCGACAAGATTGGCCACATATTCAAAGTGCTCCATGACGCCGTCGATGGAGTGGATGCGGTGTTTCTCCGTCAACGTGGTATGCGGAGCCGCTTCAATGCCTATCACGCCGCCCCGCTCCGCGACGGTTCGAATGACCGCATCGGGTTTCATTCTAGGGGTGTTCCACAGCGCTCGCGCCCCCGCGTGGGTAACAAAGATGGGGGCTTCGCTTACTTGAGCAATGTCGATCGACGTTTGATCCCCCGCATGCGATACATCAATGGCAATGCCCAACTGGTTCATCCGGCGCACTGCCTTTTGGCCCAAGTCCGTCAATCCGCCATCTCGGGCTTCCTTGAGGCCTGAGCCGAGCGCGTTCGATTCACTGTATACCACGCCCATCGACCGCACCCCGAATCCATAAAGAATATCCAGTCGGTCAATCTCGTTCTCAATCATCGTCGCGGCTTCCAACGAAAAGACTAGACCAAGATGTCCGTTCTCCTTGCACGCGTTTATGTCCGCGAGACGCCGAACCGGCACGATAAAGTCCTGATGGGCGAGGTCAGCCTGGCGCATGCCCAGGTCATAGAGGACGTCCTCCCATTTCCAGCCATTCTTGGAGGTAATGAGCGCGCTCCCGTCGTTCATGTTGTCGAACACCACATCCATTCCCGACTCGCTCAGTTCCTGGTAAGCCGTGACGTCGCGGCCTTGACGCCGGTATTCATAGATACGGGCCACGTCTTTCGGGATAAACGTGGGATGGTCATGCAACGACACGACCAAATTCTCCCTCAAGATGCGTTCGGTGCGTGCCTCCTCTTCCGGGGTCACCTCGACCCGACGAGAGGCCACGCGGTCGGTACCGGATGGCAGCTCGAAGATCTCGTAATCCTGGCCAGCTTCAAGATACTGATACGCACGATAGCCGTCATAGCGCTTGCGGATCATTGTCTCCCCCCTCCTCTTGATCCACCCGGCTCAAGGGCAAAGCCGTGGTGCCCGCCGCTGAGCCTCCATCCACACGGAAAACGGTCCCGGTGATCCAGTCCGACCCGGGCCCGGTTAAAAATAACACCGCGTGAGCGATATCCTCAGGAGCTCCTGCTCTGCCTAGAGGGATGGTCCTTCGAATCGCCTCCACGTAGCGGGTAGAAAGCTGGTTCACGGCGCTATGCACCTCCACAAACCCCGGAGAGACGGCATTGACCCGGATGCCGAACGGGGCGAGTTCAATCGCCAAGGCTTGGGTGAGCATAGCGAGCCCGGCTTTGGACGCGGAATAGTGGGCAGCACCGGGGCGGGCGCGTTTCGCGGCTCCGGAAGTGATATTGACGATGTTGCCCTTGACATTCTGACGGATAAGCCGTCTGGCAAACGATTGACTCGTGAAAAACGGCCCTTTCAGGTTGGTGTCCAGCACCCGGTCCCATGCCACCTCGGACATCTCCAGGACGGGATCGCTCGGATATAGTCCTGCGGCATTAACCAAGATGGTCGGTGTCCCAAACCGAGACCCAACGCCGTCAAGGGCGCGCTCTATCTCCTCGACTAATCTCACGTCCGCTTGCACCGGGTACACCAGATCCTGGTCGAATATCCTCTGAGCAGCCTCGGTGACAGCTTCCCGCCGCAAGTCGACCATTGCCACCCGGGCCCCCTCCCGAGCGTATGCTGACGCTACCGCGAATCCGATGCCACTAGCGGCTCCCGTGACCAGCACGACTTGGTCTCGACAATTCACGCCTCGTCCCCCCTAGAGTCTTGCTATCAATCCCGCCGCCAACGCGGCGCGCACCGGCATGGTTTCGGCAATCACATGCTCGTCGGCGGCGTGCGCGCCATTGCCCACGGCACCGAGACCGTCCACCACTGGGATACCCCGGGCGGCGCAGAAATTTCCGTCGCTGGCCCCTCCCACAGAAGCCTCGGCCAAATCCAATCCTAGCGAGTGCCCAACCGCCCGGGCGACCTCAAATAGTTCGGCCACTCGCGGGGTGCGTTCCATCGGGGGACGATTCAAGCCGCCGGAGACCTCTAACTGGATCCCTTCCCGTCGGGGGGCCAGACGTCGCATAAAGTCCACCACCCGTTCTGCCTCGGCCCCGCTTGCCACCCGAATATCGATCGCAGCCTGGGCTTCCGCGGCCACCACGTTTGAGCGGGTGCCCGCATGAACCACGCCTACATTAACGGTCGTGCCCATTTCCGGATTGGCTAACGCTCGAATCGCCACAATCTGATCGGCCAATTCGTCAATCGCGCTTACCCCGGCCGTCGGATCCAGTCCCGCGTGCGCGGCGCGGCCTCGAATCCGCCACTCGTAGATGCAGGTGCCTTTTCGTGCAGTTTTTAGGGCCCCGTGGTGGCTCGCTTCGAACACCAACGCAGCATAAGCGCGCTCGGCCTCCTCTTCAATGAGCGGACGCGAATATACGCTGCCAATCTCTTCGTCGGAATTGCTCAGAAAGACCACCGAACGCCGGAGTCCGCCCTGCTCTTGGAGAGCCCGAATCGCCCAGACGGCCTGAACGAGACCCGTTTTCATGTCGAAGACACCCGGACCTCTCATCACGCCGTCACGATATGAAAAGGGCATGTCGGCTAAAGTTCCTGCCTTCCACACGGTGTCATAGTGAGCCAGGATGAGAATCGGGGCCGCCTCCCGGTCGCGTCCGGGCAGATATCCCCGTACATGATTGCCGCCCACTGACTCCGGAATCGTGATGACCTCAAAGCCGCTTTGAGTGAGAAGATCGCCTACGACGTTCGCCGTCCGATCCAACAGCGGTTTGTCCGTGGACGGCGACTCCGCTTCCACCACCGTCTTCACATCCGCGATCATCTCCTCAAAGTGATCCTCCAGGTATTTCAGATATGTCGGCAACGTCATCCCTCCGTTCGTCTAAAAGTCCATGGGGGTGGGACTCGGCGATGTCCGCCGGGCCAAATCCGGCTGCCGTCGGGCCCAATCGGTCACCTCGTCAATGGTGGTCCACCAGACGCCGGGAAATCCTCTGATATATCGAATCAGTCGCTCCACCACCGCCATATAGGCCCAGCGCCCGCTAATGAACGGGTGCAGGGTAAGCACATAGCAGCCACCGCTTCGGTAGTATCCATCGAACTCGGCAGACCAGAGCCGGAAGACCGTGTCGGGGTCGGCTATCGCCTTGTCGCGATTAGCCCGAGAATGGTTCCAGTGCTCGGCGTCGTCTAGAATCCATTGGATCGGCACCTCGAGAAGTGCCCCGCCTTCTGTCTCAAGCCAATAGGGTACCTCATCATCCATGAGGCTAGAGTCAGAGAGCACGCCGTGACGGCGCAATAATTCCGGAGTTCGTCTGTTCAGTTCCCAGGACGGCGCCCGATATAATGTGGGCGCATAACCCAAAAACTCGCCCATTACCTCCCGAGAGCGTACCAAGACCGCTTCTTCCTGTTCCGCGTCCAAGCTGTCAAGCGACTCGTGGAGATGGCCGTGCAATCCGATAGGAAACCCATGGCGGACAATTTCACGGGCCGCCTCGGGGTGGAGTTGGGCTGTGTACGAGGGCATGTAAAAGGTTCCCGGCACCCCATACTTATCCAGCAACCGGAGCACCTTAAATAGCCCGATGTTGGGTCCGTACATGCGCTGATGTAGCTCACTCAGTTGGTTGGCGGCTCTCTCAGGGAACCGTACATACTGGGCCGGCTCCCCGTCGACGTCCCACGTCAAGCACACCGCCATGTGATGTCCCTCAGGCCAGTTCATGGTCGGCCCCCGTTTCTTTTACAATGTCAATGGGCTTTCTGAAGGTTTCCCGCATGAAAAAGTACACCAAACCGCTGACCAAAGCGGCGGCCATTAAATAGAGCGGAACTAAATTATCCGCCTTCAACGAAATCAGCCACGTGGTAATGAAGGGTGCCGTGCCGCCGAATATCGCAACCGCCAGCGCATACGGTACGGCGATGCCCGTATTCCGTACCTCCGCGCCAAATTGCTCGGCCATCACGGTCGCCGTGGTGCCAGAGTATCCGGTAATCATCAAGAGTCCGATGACTTCCACTAAGAAGAAGGCGACGAAGGTACCCGACCGCACCCAGAGAAAAAGCGGATAGGACAGCACTAAGAACCCAAGGGCGAAACCAATAAGCATGGGGCGTCGTCCAACTTTGTCTGAAATCCATCCGGACAGCGGGATACAGGCCACAAAGATAATAAGGGCGATCGTGTTCGCCAGCGTAGCGCGTGCAAGCGACAGATGAGTGGTCTCCGCCGTAAACGTGGGCAAAAACAACACCCACATGTAATACGTTAGCGTTCCAGCAATGGTGATGCCAAAGACTCGCCAGAAATCGCGCGGATATTTCCGAAACATATCACCGAACGGGCTCTTCGAGAGCTTCTCCTGTTGCTCTAGCCGGTTAAACACGGGCGTATCGTCCACGCGCACGCGAAGGTAGAGGCCGAAGAAGCCGAAGGCCGCCCCAATCCAAAAAGGAATCCGCCATCCCCAACTGTCCAACGCGGCCGGCGCCATGTTATGGAGCACCAAGGACGCCACGGCCGAGGAAATGAGTGTACCCAGCCCTACGCTAACCTGCTGAAGACTACCCGTCAGCCCACGACGGCCGGGTTTGGCATACTCTACTAGAAACGCTGACGAGCCCCCAAACTCCCCACCTGCCGAAAACCCTTGGGCCAAACGGGCCAACAAGAGGATGATGGGTGCCAACACCCCCAGTGTACCGAATCCGGGCACAATCCCCATCACGAGGCTGGCCGTGGCCATAATGGTGATTTGTACCACTAAGGCATTCCGGCGGCCAACCCGGTCCCCGTACGGTCCTAAAACGGCACCGCCGATGGGACGCATGAAAAACCCGACAGCAAACGTTGCCAAGGTGAGTAGCAAAGAGACAATAGCCACTTTCGAGGGAAAGAACTGCGCCGCGAATACGGGGGCAAAGAAACCGTATACACCCCAGTCGTACCACTCCATCACGTTACCGGCTCCCGCGGCCCACACGGCTAACCGACCTTTCTTCCCCGGATCGACAGGAGCGCCTATCGACGTTGCCATTTCAGATCCCCTTTCACAATAGTAATAGCTATGTATTCTATGCAATTGTCATATTTCCTTCTGCAATGTATATTATGAAATAAATATTTCTTGCGAGGTTAGACCATGACCATAGAGGAACTGCAAATCCTAGTGAACGCCAAATCCCTAGACTCTTCGAGCCCTACCTTGTTAACTGCAGCTCGATGGATACAGGATCACGTAGTGGAAATCGCCTGGAAAACTGTCGATGATGTCGCGCAAGAGACGGGCGTTAGTCCCGCGTCGGTGATTCGAACCTGTCGAAGTTTGGGATTTGACGGATTCAGTTCCCTACAGCGCCTGGTCCGGGAGTCCTTACCCGCAGCCGAACACCTGGTCGAAAAACTGAGTGACGCAGACTCATCTTCGGCCGTCCACGGCGTAATTGACCGGGAACGACACAATCTGGAGCGCTTTGACGAGAGTACGATCGTACAGGTCGGGGACTTGGCCACGATGCTTCTTTCGGCGCGTCGCATCGCCGTGATGGCGAGCCTGACCAGCACCGCCTTGGGATCATACGTGGCCGCGCACTTGAACTTTCTGTTGGGGAACGTGACCTTCTACGAAGCCGAGTCATCCGCGAGTTGGATCTTCTTACGCGATGCCGGGCCGGAGGATGCGGTGCTCATTTTGTCCTTCCCCCGCTACTCCACCTCCGCGCGTAACATGATTCAACGCTGTCGGGAACGGATCCCGCACACCATTCTCGTCACCGATCGGGTGGGCAAAAGTCTATTCTCCGGGATTCCGGCTTTAGGATTACCGGTGTCCGGAGATCTATTTTCGGCTGGGCCGCCTACTGCGGTGTTCGTTCAGATGCTCGCCCATGAATTAAGGAACCGCGCTCCCGGGCGCATCGTCGAACGGCTCAAACAAATGGACGCCGTCTTGACTCAAGCGGGGGTCTTTCTCAAAGACGCTCGCTCTCAAATCCGAGATTGAGCGCTTTTTAAAGACCGGCCATCCCAATTTGGCTTCTGCCAAAGAGAAATCGGAAGAGGGAGAGAGGCCAAGGGAAGAGACACAAAAATGTTAGAATTCCGACCCCTTGTTATGGTAGCGTTCGGCATGAAAGACTAAATGCTGTCATTCTGAACAGTGGCGACGAGAGACAAGGAGTCATGCCTAATGAGTTTTGTCACGTTTTGGACCACGGGTTCCGAACAGGAATGGAATCGCGCCTTGGAACGATATTGGCCCCACGTGAGGCCAGCTAATGTGCAGATCGAACGGGAGATGGCAGAATTGGATCGCCGTTCCGTACAGTCCCTGCAGGCTCAGGAATTCTATGATTGGCTGTACCATAAGTATTTCGTCTGGAAATACACACAACCCAACCGTCTCGCCACTACGCGTGAGTCGCTCGCAAGTCATCACGCCCACGCGGCGGGGCTAGTCGAGCTTCAGGATATTCAACGCCTGCTTTTTGCGACCGATCCGCGCGATACTCTCGACGAGGCACCTGCCAACGCGGGACGCATCGGGGGGCTGGGAATGGCTGGGGCTTCTGGGTTGTTGGCTAACCCTTTGCGAGTAAAGCTGACGTAAGTCGGTTCCTCGTAAGAATCCCTCGCCTTTAGGCGTGGGGAGTGTCAATGGAGTCCTCGACGCATCGACATGGCCTTTTGGGGCACGCGCTCTTAAGCAAAGGTGCATCCTTTTTCGTTGAGGCATTTCGCGATGGGAGTGGTATTTCCCTGCCACGGGCGGCGGCCGTAGGGGATCACGCGTGCGGGCCCGTCCCACAAAAAAAGGGCCGAACGACCGTGCGACGGTCGCTCGACCCAGATCGTTCAGCTGGCGGCCTCTTCGGCCGCCTCCGTTTTCACCGCGGTGACGGCTTCGACCACCTTGGGGTACTCCGCGACGTTAATCTCCCGTGGGTTGCTGTACTGCGTGCCGAGCGTCTGATTGGCCAAGTCAATCAACGCGCCCACACTGAGCCCCCGGCTCTTGGCCAGCGTCCACAGTTCCTTCCCCTGAGCGTCGGATATCGTGGGCGGCACCCCATCGGTCAACCACGCCTTGAGCGTCTGAGCCACGTTCGCTTCGCCGGGCTCCCGGATGACCGCCTGCGAGAGCGCTCGGCAGCGGGTCTTGGTGACAATCAAGGTGTTGGATGAGTCCATATCACCCACGACGTCAAACTCGAAGTCTAACCCATCGCGCTGAATCGGTTGCAAGCCGACTTTGCGGATGACGGTTTTGCCTTGGTCGTTTTTCTCCTGCACATACTCCATTTTGGAGCGCATGGTGGCAATCACGTGCAACGGGGCTTGCAGCATCGCATCGACGAGGCGATTGTGTTCGGGGGTGACAGTCCGCCAGGCAGTGTAGCTGTTGCCGCTCTTTTCCTGCGCGGCCGCGGCGTCATGCATCTCGAGGACGCCGCCCTTGCCAATCCAGGCGTGGCTGAGGGAGTCAATAATCAAGACGTCGTAGCCCGCCCGGGCGGCGGCGTCGATGGCTTGGATGTAATCCCGCGGGGCAAACGTCTCGAGCTCCAGCACGTCAAAATCGAACTCGTCGGCATACTTGGAGGCCGATCCCCGCTCGGAGTCGATCACGGCAATCTTTTGCCCCAGGCCTTGCGCAATGCGCAGGCTACTATAGGTCTTGCCCGATCCGCTGGGTCCGATCAGCGCCATGCGGAGAAAGCTTTGCTTTTTGGTGGCTTTGTGGAATTGAAAAGCCATGTTAAATGTCCCCCTTCGATGGTTGGTTTTTCTTCTTGGGCTTGCGCACCGTCCAGCGTGCGTACGGATGACTCGTCTTCTGGTACGGTTTGATGACATCTTCCGCAATGACGCCATCAGCGATGGCGGCTTTAATATCGGTGGTCGTACGCCCCTCGACGACAGAGCGGCTCACCGTGACATCACCGGCCCGCAGGACATTCGCCTGCCGATCGTCCAGCACATCGCTAAATCCCGCTTCGAGGGCGTCGCGCCGGACCTTGATCAGATCGATTTGGGACTCGAGCAGCTGCTGCTGCGCCCGGAGTTTCGCGTATTCCTGGACGTCTTGAGCCAAGGGCGGGATCACGGCGACCACATCCTTTTTCTCGACGACGGTGGCCACTTGGCTCCCCCAACAATGGTCCCAGAAACCGCAGCGCCGAAGCCCTTGGGGGGTGTACCAGGCGCAGGGGTAACTGGTGGCTTGGTAGTCCTCAGGAATGGGCAGCGGCTCCCGCAGCATGGTGATCGCGGCCTGAACCTCCATCAGCCCCACGATCAACTGTCGAGCATACTGGCGGTCGTACGTAATGGGGAATGAGCGAATTTCCCCCGTTTCTTTGATGAGATACGCGACTTCAGCGGTGGCCCCGCGCTCGTTTCCATAAAAGTGGAGATACATGGTCACCTGCGCGACGTGGCTTTGCAGCGGGAGGTCTTTGATCCGCTTTTCGGTCGTGGTTTTGCACTCCACGATGTGTTTGATCGGCTCAACCCAGAGGTCAATGTGCCCGACGCCGAATTCGGTGCGGACCTCCACTTCCCGGACCAGTTGATCGGGGCCCGGAAATTGCTTTGCCCAGAGCGCGGTAATCCGCTCCTCCGCCAAGTGGCCGGTTTCGAAAATCGCCATTTCCCGGAGCGTGGGCGGTGTGGAGACGTACCCGAGCGCGCGGAGGGTTTGCCGTCGGGGGCACTGCCCGGCTTCCGACAAACGGATTTCGTGCGGATCGAATTTGCTGGGACCCGCAAGCTCTTCCTCGTACTTGAGTTGTTGCAAAGAGGCCGTCGACAGTGTTGTCTGCAGCAGCGGCTCAGCCATGACAGAGGGCCTCCTTTTCGTTAGTGGTTTGTGGAGGGGAGATGATACATCTCATGACCCCTTGCCTGTGCATACGGCGTCACATTCCTTTCTTGGAATGCCTAGGAGAATGCCCCGCCTGGAGGCGGGGCTGATATGCAAAGTCCTCTCTAATAAGGCGTGGTACTGCCGATTCCGCCGCCGACCCGTTCGGCGGTGACGCGATCGTCCGCAACGCGGCCGAACGGTAGAAAGATGCCTTGCGCCACGAGTTGGCCTGGCTTAATCACCTGAGGCTCATCCCCGAAGTTGTAAAACGCCAGGAAAATCTCCCCTTCGTTCTCGGGATTGTCGGCATGGTCGCTATCAATGACGCCGAGGCTATTGGGGATCAACAATCGCCGTTTGATGCCCACATTAGAGCGGGAAACAAGGAACAAGACCCAGTCGTCGGGCATGTAGACTTTGATGCCCGTTCGCAGGATGCGCATTTCGCCCGGCTCGATTGTGACCGGCTTAGGGATGTAGGCCGCGAAGTCATATCCAGCGGACCCTTTTGTGGCCCGGGTGGGAATGAGGGCGTCGGGTGCAGACGTGACGCGAGCAAATCGCATATGCAGCGGCATAAACAGTCCACCTTTCTGAGGAGAAGTCATCTAGCCCGCCGGCGCTGATGCACAGAAGTCCATAGCCCCGATGGATTGACATTGGCGGAGCTGATTCATCCAGGCCGCATGAGGCAGCGCCGGGTTGTAGAAGTAGAGCGCTCCGTGCGTCGGATCGATTCCCCGCAACGCGAGAGCAGCCGCGTGCCAAGCCGACTGCATAGGGTGCGCGGCAGTCCAAGCGCCGTTCGCAACCGTTTCGAACTGATTGGGCTGATGCAGAACGGCCCAGAGGCGATGGGGAAAGGATCGTGCATAGAGGCGATTCACGACCACAGCCCCCACGGCAACTTGAGTAGTAAACGACTGGTCGCCCGCTTCCGCTTGGATCAGCTGAGCGAGCCACCGTTGGTTGGGCGACGGACGAACAACGCGGCGAGCCCACGTGCGTGGACGGGCCGGGCGTGGGGGCGCGTGCGGGACGCCAAACACCGGGCGCATTTGATCGTGGCCCGAAACCATCGACGCTGTTTGGTGCACGCGGTGCGCATGGGGCATCAACGCACCGATGAGTGCCCCGATGGCAGCGGTCGTCATCACCCCAAAGCGCAGGGTCAGGCGGTAGCGCATCGGCATCGCTCCTTTGTGTTGAGGGATATTAGCCATCATGCAGCAGCGCCAGCGGGCGATGCTGCTGATAGCCGTAGAGCTGGAAGATCGGGTGAGCCCGTATGGTCTGCTGGATGAGATGCAGGAGACGCTCGTCCATCTTATTCAGCACAGCGGGATCTTGTTGCGACCGCCAGACCGCATACGCCGCATTGCAGGCGCGGTGGCTGAGCCGGAGACTGAGCAATTGCTCCACCCGCGAAGCGGTGGGCCAGACCGCCCCGTCATACGGCAGGACATGCTCCACGGTGCGGGTTTTGGTTGACAAGGGATGGTGGCACCAAAAGCATTGCCCGTGCTGCGCCTGGTGGAGCCAGGCGGTCCAGGGCGATCGGATCTGGCGGGTCGTGATCGCATAGGGACCCCCGAAGACCCGGGGCCAAGGTTCGACTTGCGCATCGAGCAGGGGAATGAGCGGCGTGATAATATCCAAGAGGCTTTGCCGCCACCGCGCGACGCCCACATGAAAGGGGATGTCCCGGACTTTTGCGGGCGGCTGATCCGGAACTGACGACATCCGCATCACCTCCTTTCGCAAAGATTTGCCCAAGAAAAAAGCCCCCAAGATGGGGGCTCCGGATCACGTGGCAGCGGACTAGGGCGTCCCCGTTAATTGCGCAAGCGAGACCGCTTGCAAATCCACGGCTTCGACCGACGGGTCGGAGGAGACGCTAATCACGGCATTGTGGGCTCCGACCCACATCATGGTGATCGGATTCATCGTGGGGAAGAGCGCTTCAGAGACGCTTTTCGGCCCAACCGCGCGGGGAAGCGCGGACACGCGGGCCATGGACGTCACCATCTCTCGGGCGATTTGGGTCGCCGTGGAGGGTGAGCTTGACATCATGTCGGAGGCCGAACCGATCCAGCCGTCTTGCGACCACTCAACATCCGCCGTGGCGGCGCTACTTGTGAGCTGTCCTGTGATGCCCTCCCCGAGGGCAATCGGCGTGCCCCGCGTGATGGAGATCGTCGCATCTTGGGCGAGCACCGCATCCGCCTGCGCTGCACTGCCGTAGAGGGTATAATCAAAAGCGCCGAGCCGGGCTCCTGCTGGAGCTGTCTCCTGAATGGCGGCCGCTTGGGTACTGACAGGGCCGTTCGGGAAGGCGGATTGCGCCAAGGTGGAGTACCAGGTGATCGCGTAGCCCGCCCCGTTATTGGTGGGCGTCACCGTCGCGAACGCGGCTCCGGTCGGAATCTGCCGGGGAACGACCAACGGAATGCTCGTCATCGGCTGGAGCTGTTGGAGGACCTCTTGGACCAACGGCGGGAAGGCCGAAGCGGGCACCAAAGGAATCGATACGGCCGTGGGCCCTTGCGCGACAGCGGTTGGGGCCGGCGTCGTGGCGGGGGCTGTAGCGTGCGACGTCGGTGTCGGGGGTGCTTTCGACGCCGTCGCCGGAGTCTTCGTCTGCGCGTGATGGGATGCGGTCTTTTTCTGCTTCACGTGATGGGCGCCGTGATGCGCTTTGGGGTGCGAACCCGCGGCCACCGGGGTAGTGGTGCCGCAAGCCGCAATGGCCAGGGGTAATGCCGCCAAACTTAAGGCAACCAGGACTTTCATCGGGGATGTCATTACCTCGCCTCTCTCTTTGGTTGAGATGATTTAGCCGAAGCTGTGGCGCGCGTCTCGAACTCAAAGGCCACCCGGCCGTCCGGGCCGTCCAATTTCAACCGGGCGTCGAACGACTTGCCCGCCTTGCTCTTAAATCCCTTGATGACCGCCGTGGTCTTGCCGGCCAGCAGAGTTTTGACCTGGGTGGCCGTGAGCTTCTTGCCCGCCACGGTTTTCCAAATCATAAAGCGGCACCCGTCCTTCCACTCCGAGCATCCCCACCCTTTCGGGCTCTCCCGGATTTCGCCCTTCTTGCATAACGGGCACTGTCCGAACGCACTCGGCATGTGAATCCCCTCCCCTGTTTGATGACGTGCTGCGTCCACCACGTCCTGCGTGAACTGGCGAATATCCCCAAGAAAGGCGCGCGGGTCGTCGGACGCCTCGGCAATTGCCTCCAAGCGCGCTTCCCAGGCCCCGGTGAGGTCGGGTGATTGCAACGTCTCCGGCAACACACGCAGCAAGCGCTGGCCCTTGTCGGTCGAGACCAGCGTCTTTTTCTGGCGTCGAATGTATTCCCGGGTCAACAGCACTTCCAGGATGCGGGCCCGCGTCGCCGACGTTCCGAGCCCGTACTTTTCCATCAAGGCCAAGAGGCTGGCGTCCGTGAGCCGGGCGGGCGGTTTGGTCTCCTTTTTCTTGATGTCCGTATCCAATACAGAGACCGCTTCGCCCGACCGGAGGCCGGGTGGAATCGCGGATTCCGCCTCCGAATCGGCATCGTTCGCCCCGTTCTCCTCCGAATCCTTAACAGGAGTGAGCGCGGCGCGCCACCCGGGATCCAGGACGACGGTTCCGGTGGTTTTGAACCGTTCTCCGGTTGCGACGGTCCAAATCGTCGTGCGTTCATCCTGGCCCGGGGGCAAGAGCGCCGCAAGAAACCGGCGGGCAATCAAGTCGTAGACGCCCTGATCGCGAGCGGACAGGGCCGTGGTCGGGGTATGGCCCGTCGGAATGATGGCATAGTGGCCCGCTTTCGCCACAGCCGCGTCATTCACGATGCGCGGGAGCCGATGTGTCAATTCCGCTTGCGCCTGGGCCCGCAACGCGGGCGACCCCACCGTGAGCGCGGCAAGCCGGGAGCTGACCGTTTTCGCAATGTCGGTCGTGATGACACGCGCTTCCGTGCGCGGATAACTGGTCAAGTGCTGGTCATAGAGACTTTGAGCGGCGTCGAGCGTCTGCTGGGCCGTCAGACCCAACCGGCGGTTGGCCTCTTTTTGCAGGTCGTTGAGATTGAACAGAAAAGGAGCTTTGACGGACACTTGCTTTTTCTCAACGCGGTCGATGTGACCCGGAGTGCCGGGCGGCACCTTCTGACCGATGGCGTTGGCCTGCGCCTCCGTCAATATCCGGGCGGGATGCTCACGCTCAGCACTTTGCCAAATGCCGGTGTAGTCGCCGGCCGGCGCCTGAAAGAGCACATGCAGCTCCCAATACGGAATAGGTTTGAACGCCCCGATTTCCAAATCGCGATCGACGATAATCTTCAACGTCGGAGTTTGAACTCGCCCCACCGACAACGGCTGTCCTGGTTGGCCGTGGCGGAGTGAAAAGGCCCGGGTGGCGTTGAGGCCCACGAGCCAATCTGCTTGGGCCCGGGCCAAGGCTGCTTTGGCGAGATCATCGTAGGCTTTGGCTGGTTTCATGGAGGCCAAGGCTTTTCGAATCGCCGCGGGCGTGTTTTCCGAGAGCCACAGGCGATCCACGGGTTTTTTCACGCCGGATAGGCTGTGGATGAGCCGAAAGATACTTTCCCCCTCGCGATCCGAATCGCAGGCATTGACAATGCGATCGGCCTGTGTCATGAGACCGAGGACAATCTTCAGCTGCGCCTGGGTTTTCGGAATGGCCGTCAGCTGAAACCGGTCGGGCAGCATCGGCAACGTGGCCCAAGACCAGGTTTTCCAGGTCGGATCGTATTGTTCTGGACTGGCTAGCGTGACCAGGTGGCCGTAAGCCCAGGTAATGGCGTCGGAGCCGACCGTCACATATCCCTCGTGTTTTTGGGTTTGGCCGAGCGTGTGCGCAATATCGAGCGCGACACTGGGTTTTTCTGCAATGATCAGCCGCAAAGTCGCAACCTCCTTTCCGTAGTAATCGACATAGGATGGGAAATTCCTGCTGACAGAGGCTGTTTTTGAATCTCTCGGAAGCGTACGTGAGCTCGTCAGAAGTGAACTCGGATTGAGAGAAGCAAGCTGCTGTCGGGGCTAAAGCTCGAAAAAAATATTTTTTCTCAGGCGTTGCAGATTTTGCATCGGTCGACTGCTGTTGCAGGCGTTGCAGGGCAAGGACTTGCGGGATTTGTGAGGGTTCCGTACGATGAGTTAGGAGGTGAAACACGACATGGATCAAAGCATTTTGCAACACACGATGGAGCAACTCAAAGACGTTGCGGAGAGGATTTACAACGTGCGGAAATCGTTAGCGGAAGCTGCGACACCGGATGTGTTGATCGCGATGGAGACGGAACAGGCGAGCCGCATTCTCGCCGATGTTTTCAACGGCGACGAACTGTTTCGCGCGATGGAGAGTGTCCTCAACGTCCGCGCCTTAATCAAAATGGCGAGTGAGGATTCCTCACCCGCCGCGTAACAGAGTGTTTAATTCTCCGCTCTGATCGGATTTCGACCGGTCGGGGCGGTTTTCTTTGCCTATCTTATCAAGGTCTGGTCCGATTGGCCATGGGGGGTGATGCTGACAGACATGAGGTCCCCACCCTCGTGATCGGACGATCGATTCACGGCATCAAACAGCAGGTTAAACAATAATTGCGAGGGCTGGGCAGCGAACCATTGCCGAAAATCATCGCAGCCCCCGAGAATCTGATCGCGAATGGGGGGAATGTTGGGCTGATCCCAGCGCCGCTGCCAATGGTGGACAAGAGATTCCAGTCGGCCCATGTAGTTGCGATAGTCAATCCACGAATCATGGCGGCGTATGGCATGAATGAGCTGATGGCGCTGGCCAAAGAATTGTTTGTGCCACGGGTCGGTATAATGCGTCACGGCATAGTCGGTGGACGCCACGGCGTCTCCAACGGCTAACAGAAACGATTCCGAGGCTTGGAGCAACCATTCGGAAGATCCGAGCGATTCACCGATCCAGGTCGTGAGTGTCGGATGACGCATGCCTCGCGCTCCTTTCACTTTTCAACGTTGCTTACTGTGCATTGTTGCGCAGACGGCTGTTGGATTATGGTGTCGGTGGTTCGTGTAGAACTAAGTGGACGTGAACCGTCGCTCCGGCCCGCTGGGCCAGCTGTTGCAACGTTTCGATCGTCAGATTGTGTTCGCCATTTTCCAATTGGGAAAGGAAGCTTTGCTTTACACCGATGTGCTCCGCAAATTGCTCTTGGGTCATTTCCAACTCTAAACGAATCCCGATGAACTGCTTGGCAATTTCCCACTTTAAAGTTCCGTCTTCCCAGGCGTGCTGAAACGCCGGGTCCGATTGCGCACGATGTTTCACATAATCGTGTATAAAATCCATCTTGTGTTGTCCCTCCGCAGTGTAACCCGTCTTAGGTTACTCAGGCTCGTATTCTTTCTCGTGACCTTCCCGTTCCAAGGGTGGTGAAGCTTGAGGAGAACGGCGATAGAATGTGCACTCTCGAATGATGCCGTCTAACGGCGTGGCCTGTTGGAATTTTTGGAGCACCCAAGAGATTTCGTATTCCAGACGATTGTCCGTTTCCATGGCCTGCTGTTCGTTGAGCCCCGGAAACGCCCGGTTAATGACGGCCAAATCCCGGGCGCGGTAAAGCCGATCGCGTGCCACCCCATCCGCACTGCTTAAAGACCAGTCCAAATCGAGCTATTGCGCATCCCAAAACGCTTGTTGCATCGCGGGTTGACGCAGTTTGTCCCATAACGCCCGCCAAGGCTCGGGAATCCGATTGTCCAGCAGCGGCACGGATGGCAGCCCCGTTTGATCCCTGCCGATGAGCCAATCCGGACGCCAAGGTGCACCAAAACGCAGCCACGGATCCCCGTGCCCTGGATGAATATCGACGCGCAACGCGGCATCGTGCAACGCATTGATCGCATTAGCCGTAAGCACGACATCTGACGGGTTTTTTGTCCATATTGATAGACTATGATCGAACGCCGCATGAAATTGTTCGGTCTCGAGGGAATACAGCCACGTACGAGGGCTCAAAGCGAGCAGGCTGACATTCGCGAAAGAATATTCATCGTCGCCCAAGGGCTCTCCGCGCATGTAACGCAACCAATGCCCAAACTCAAGATCGCCAAGAAAAATCCACGAGCACGGATCGATAAGATCGGTGTCACTGTCTCGCACAGCGACCCAATACGGATTACTGTTGTCAGGACCGGCGTCGGGCCATATGATGGCCGCGACAGCTGTACCGTGTTGGCCGACAACGCCAACAATATTGGTGATATGTTGCATGAGAGTGCATCGCTCCTTTCGTTTATTCGCGAAAAGATCGGGATTGCGTCGCTCAGATTCTGACGAGCGTTATCCGGGACGAGAATCGCTCGTTTTATCACGCTGCAATTGGTTTTGAGCAATCTGTCGCCGGTTATCGGAATTTACGGGATTAACAATGCGGATACCGGATTTTTCTAAAATGCCAAGATCTAAGATCCAGTTCCATCGATTGCGTTCCTGCCACACGTTAAACGCTTGTTGAATATGGTGTCGTGCTTCTGTTTCGGACCAATGATTGACCGCCATCAAGTGGTGCAAGGCTTGATCTGTGCGTCCTGTGACATTGGCATAACCAAAATGTGTGCTCAGGTGACAATCGGGGCACAGGGCAACTAGCCGTTTCAGCGTTTGTACACGGCGTCCTGAATCATAATCCCATCGTTCGTGAGCGTGCAAAGAGCCTCGAGTTCCGCAGGCTTCACAACGGTAACCGGCCCGGTGATAGACATAGCGACGTACGCGATCCCAATCGCGAGGATCGACAGCTGATCGGACATTGGTGAACCAGCACGATTCTGGAATCAAGTCGACAAAAAGGCCCGATCCAAACGAGCGATCTTCACCGGGTAATGGATTTGGCAAAGGGGTTTCAGCTGCCCATATTTGCAGAGCAGGAGACTGAGGATCGGAAACATACCAGGATTTCACGACAGGATCCCAACGCGCGCCAAGAGTCTTGGCCCGCTCGCGGTCAGCGTATGGAACAGCAAGATACAGTTTGGGCATAAACGGTCACCTCGCTAGTAAGATATTTCGCTACACGTTCAGGTCTGATGAAGTGAGGCCCCTTTTACTCCATAGAATAGGTTTCGGATGATTATTCCTCACGTGGTGGGCGTTCCTGAATTTCGACCACTTTCACTCCACTCTTTCACTCCACAGCAAAGGGTTCCGATGACTGTTGCCGATCGCGGACGCGATGCAACTGAAGCATATTAGCCTTTCACTCCACTCTTTTACTTCACTGAAAGGAATCGCATGAGTGTGCCCTCAAGGGAACCGTGGGATTCACCTCTATTCTTTCACTCCACAGAAGAGGTTTCGGATGATTGTTTCCGTGGGCGGGCTGGGGCGTGAGCAAAAAGCCCTCCGCTTTCACTCCACAGAAGAGGTTTCGGATGATTGTGCCTCTATCCTGTTCGCCTCGCTCGGAGAGCGGGGGTTGAGGGCCACTTGCGCGAACCTTCACGGGGCCGCCCCATCGATCCGCGGATTTTGCCCATGCGATCTCGGACAGTGCGGCCCCGCGCGGCGCGCGAACCCCCGGGGTTTAACCGACCGCTTGAGGTTCGCGCAACACCTCCTCCCCTACTCCACCAACGCGCTCCGCACCGCCTGACGCGCGATGGCGATCTGGGTGGTCAGGTTGTCGAGCTGTTCGCCGAAGAGACCCGAGTAGCGCTGCACCCGCGAGTCCAATTCCTTCAGCTGTTGGACCAGCTTGGCCTGACTCGCCGTGGACGGCGTTTTCCCGGCCTTCTTGGCGTCTTGTACGCTTTTCAACAGCGCCGCCGTCTTCCGGGTGACCTCGTCGTCCAGACTCTGCGTCAACGTGCCAATGACGTCGGCGGAGCGTGTCAGCGGCATCGACCAGACGTGAATCCCGAGATCGTTCTGGGCCTGGTTTAAGGCGTCAATCAAGCCCACCGCGGTTTCCGGGATGAACTGCATCGGACCCGCGTGTGCCATCTGCAATGCGCCCACGCCCGAGAACCAACCGCGAATCTGACGACGTCGGTCACCAGCGGTGAAGGTGCGTTGGGCAGTGTCCACGAACTCCGGTAGCCGCGACAGGGCATCGTCTTGCTCCGAGGTCATCTGGTCCAAGCGCTGAATGCTGATGATGTCGTGCTTCGTGTCCCGCGCGATGGCTGCCAAAGGCCGGAAGTGAACCTGTCCACCGCTCACGGTTTCTTCGATCCAGTGGTGTACGGTGCGGCCGCGCTCCCGCTCGACGCGACGGATGAGGGTCCGACCCGGAGCTGCTGCTTGCATGGACCGCAGGCCGCGCAAGTACGCCGTCGTGGCGGGAATGCCCTTCGGAGCGCCGTACGCGGTCAGGCCTGCACGCATCAACCCTTGCAGCCACTGCTGTTGGTCCACCAGCCCTTCGTCCACCGTGAACCACGCCAACCGCCCGACGTTCGGGTGAGACGCCAACAACTGCGCCATCAAATCGTCTTGGTGAATTGCATCCGTCATGGACAATCATCTCCTTTCAAGATGGCGACAAAGATGCCCGCGCCGGAGGACGCGGGCCTTTCGATTTCAGACGTGACGTTGGGTGCGGAGGACCCGGGTTAGCAGGCACAAATCGGACGAAAAGCTCATCGTTCGTTCTATGTCACTAGCTCCTTCCTGAGACGCAGACAGCCTTGCAGTCCCCCGGGGCTACCTCTTGGTGACTACCTGTTCGCTCAACCGCTGTGTGGTAAAGGCGCTCGGCGTAATCGGTAGCCGCTGCCGCATCGCTGCCATCCGCCGCAGCAAAGGCCGACACGGACCCTGCCCGCACCAGTCGGCGAACTCACTCTCGGTCCTGGGCATTCCACCCGTGATCTGTCGCGTAAAGGCGGTGGCGAAGCGCGCGGACCATGTCGCGATCCGGGACGGCCCTGCCGGGCCGATCATCCACGGACCCGACGGCCACCGCCGTTCGGTCACGCAGATCCCGAAGCGCCGCGTGGGTCATTGCATAGTCGCGGCCCAAGGTCTTCACCACATGCCGTAGCGACTCACCGGTAGCCAATGATTCAAGGACTGGACGAAGCTCCTCGGGAAACGGAGCCCGGCCGTCCAGCAGCGCCCGGGCCCAGGCCACCCATACCGGCCGCCGCTGAGCCACGGCATGCAGGCGCTTGAGCCGCCGGCGGACAATAGTCGGATCGATCCCCTGTTGAGCGGCATAGACGCCCGGGGACCCGGCTCGTAGGAGCTCATCGACCCACCGGTAGTCCGCGTCCGTCCAGAGAATCGGGTGACGCTCGGCATCCTCGGCCAACCGCCGCAGCGAGGCGGCAATAACCGGCGGTTGAAGCACTTGGCGTACCAGCTGCAGCACCTCCCGAGCCGACAGCCCGGTTGCGTTGATAATAGCCGTTAAGGGCTCCCCGTCCTGCATGGCCTCTACGATCGTGCGAGTCGTGGGGTCGACCAGTTGGCGGGTATCGAGCGTTTGAACGGCATCATAGAGATCCGCGGTGTTTTGAGATTCGGTCACGCCCCGCTGGAGGCTTTGTCGGACCCATTCCTGCGTGACCCCGGCACGGGCCCCAATCGCCGCAAGTGTGGCTCCGTCTCGATAGGCCGCCATCCAAGACCGCCGCGGTTCGGCGACATACCGCAAGTCGATGGTCATCAACCGGTGCTGCAACGGGGTGCGCCGTCGCGTAGGGTGGAGGACTTTCCACACCGTAGCGGCTGAGGCGGGCCGGTCCTCCCACGCATCCCACTCTTGTTGGGTCGGCGGGTGGCCCAACCGCTGGGTCAGGTTGTCAAAGGCCCGCTGCCATTCGGCGTGCGCGATCCGCGACTGCCGTTGGGCGTCGGTTTCGATGCGAAGACCAGCGGCTTGAACCGCCTTGGTGTAAGACCCCCAGTAGTGGGCAATGGTGCGGAGCATCGGTTGGTAGGCCTGGCGACTCCAATCGTTGACGCCCATAATCGTGCCGTCGGACCGGGCGTGCGCCCGCAAGGCATCCAAGACCGCTGAGGGGTTCCAGGTACCGCGCGGCGCAAAGCGCCGGCGGTTCGGAGGAGGTGAGAACCCAGCAGCCTCCCAGGCCTCCCGCCAATGAGAGAAGTGCTGCAACACAATCGCAACGTCGGGACGATGATGCCCGGTTTTCCATTCCTCGGTCGTGAGCCATCGCCCATATCGCGATCCCACCGCGCGGAATTCCGCGACAATGGTGTCGCGCGTCCAGCGCCGCACCCGGGACGGTCGTTCGTAGCCTGCCATGGCCCATGCCTCGACCCAGCTACCGCAGGTGTTGATGATAGTTTCGGTGCTGGGACGGCGTTTGGCGGTTTCCCACGCGCGTTTCGTCCAATATCCCCGTTCCCGTCCCGCCTCACGCAAGACGGCCAGCACTGCCTCTAGGGTCCATTTGCGAGACATCGGCATCAGTCCTTTCGAGGAGAATTGTCGGGGCCTAATCCGTACAGGACTTCCTCGTGCAGACGCGCCTCGGCCCAGTGGGCAAATGGCGCTTGACACACATCGCAGGACCAGAGCTTCACACCCCAGGCATCAGCCAAGCGGTCACCCACGGTGGGATCGGTGTTCGCGCCATGCACAATCATGGCCAAGAGCGTGCGTATCTTCTCGTAGTCACGGGTCATGTCTTCCATCGCGACCGACTCAGGATGCCGAACGGTTACGGCAAAACGGGTCTTGTGCAAATCCGTGACTTGAAAGATGCGCCCGTTGGAACACGGAGATTCACCGACCAAAAGAGGCTCTCCGGCCTCTTCCGACCACGAGGCTTGGCGGCCGGCAAGGACCGAGACGGCGGTGTTGATGAGCACGGTCTGGGCCAGGGTACTGTCCGTGACGTCGGCATTGCGCGCTTCGGCCCACGAAAGCGTTGGTAGGTCTCGTTCTTCGAAGGAATCCACGGCTTATCGAATCCTTTCATGGCAAAGGTTGGCGGATGCCGCTGCTTACGAGGACAGTTGGGCCCGTCCATAGATGGCGCGGCGCGACACCCAACCGTTGGGACGGCCGCGCGCGTTTAGTACGGTAAAAAATACCCCGCCGGAGGACGGGGTCAATCGTAGAGCGTTGCGGGACCCCGGAAGGCCCCCGCGGGATACGAGATCATCCTCTTTCTACGGGTATGTCACCGCTAAACCTGGTGACGAAGACGATGACCATGCGATACTGAAGTCAGATATCAAAGGGATGTGATGACACCATGGCCAGTTCAACCGACGTTGCATCGGAGAGTCTGACTCTGCAGCAAGTGGTGACGGTAATTAACCAATCCGTCGTCGTCGCGCTCAACATTAAACTGATTGAGCGGACGCGTCGGATCCGGGCGGAACTCAAAGATTTAAGCCGCGATTACGGCCAGTGGACGTATGGCACCTTGCGGGACGGAGACTTTACGTGCGGCGTCCGCCTTCCTTCAGCGCTGGCCCAAAGGTTGACACCGGGGCAGGTTGGGTGGTGGACGGGAACATTTGAAGCGGTCGCCCGGCGCGAAGATGCCCGTGGGCGGATGAGTCAATATGACGCATGGCGGTTTGTCGCCAGCGACTTTGAAGCCGAGGGCGTGAGCGAACACCGCACTCGACTCCATCAAGCCGAACAGGAACTAACCCAGGAAGGCATCCTGCCTCACGTGGCACGTGCTTGGCGAGATGATCCGCTACCATGGCGCATCGGGCTCATCGGCCAGCCGGACACGAAAGGGTGGGAGGACGTGGAAGCGAAATTAGCCGGCGCGACACAGATTGATCTCCATCGAATTCCCGTCAAGATCAGTCAAGTCAACAGCATTGTTGAGGGCATCCACCGCGCCAATCAAGAATCCCTCCACGCTCTCTTGCTCGTCCGTGGCGGCGGGGACTTGGAAACCTTCGATCAACCGGCCATCGTGCGGGCGCTGGCAACCAGCCAGGTCTACACCATTGCCGGGATTGGGCACGCCACGGACAATGTGCTGGTAAACGCGGCCGTAGACCGCGCTGCGACCACCCCCACGGATGCGGCGCTCTATGTGTTGGGACAGCTGGAGGCGCGTCAAAAGCGCGAGACCACGGAAGACCTTCGCCAGCAAAACCGGATGTTGCAGCAGCAACTAGCGGAACTCACAACCCGTCGACAACGCAACCCTTGGATGATCATCACTCTGGTCGTCGCCATCGCAGCGGTCGTCGCCGTTGTGGTGTTGGTGGGCAGCGGCCGCTAAGCGGACGGCCCCGTGACTTCGGAAGTAATGCGTTTCGGAACCATTCCGGCCCGGCTTGTGGTCCACTCGCGCAATCGAGGCCATGTTTCGGATGTCGGTCCGCCGTTGTCCCAAACCCAGTCCGCGAACTCGCGCAGCAACCGCACTTCTTGTTCCGTGCGATGCTGCCCCGCGTCTTCGCCCAACACGGCCCCGTCCCGCTCGCGAAGTCGTTGCATACGAATGGCGTCGGGCGTTTGGCAATAAACCAGCAGAGCCTCCGGCCAGAGCGTTCGAAACCGCGTCCACTCGCTCCAGAGCCGCACGTCGGGCACCACCACCGCTGGGGCATCGGACTCCGCCCGCGCAACCAAGGCATTCACCAGCGCATCGCGATCCATCGTGCGGAAGGCATCCCCTACGATTTGCTTGGCGCGGCGCCGCACGGTGCCGGGGTCCACACCTTCGCCGATCAAACGATTCATCATATCCTGCCAGGCGGGCGTGTCCAGTGTGGCCAGGATGGGATCCGCCAAGCGGTGAATGGCGAGGCCAAAGGTGCCGGCTAACATCCGCGCGGCGGTATTCTTGCCGGAGCCCGCAGGACCTGCGAGCAAAATGGGTTGCATACACACTCCTCCTGTTTCGCAAAAAAGAGACAACCCCAGCTGGTAGCCGGGGCTCTGGACGGTCAGGCTACAAACGTGGGCCCCGTGGGGCCTCCGGGTTTGGGGCGATTCGCAGGACCTCTTCATAGATCCCAAGTGTCCGGCCGATGCCCTGGGCTACCACGTCCACGATCGGCTGAGCATCCCCCCCATCGGCCGCCTGAAGCGCCGCGTCATAGCGCGGTCGGTCGGCGGGATCCAACAACGCCGGGGGATAGCGATGGCGCATCAACCAGAGGTTGAGCAACAATCGACCGGTTCGCCCATTACCGTCAACGAACGGATGAATTTTCATCAAAGCCGCGTGCATTTCGGCGCCGACCACCACGGGATGCGCCGTCAAGTGGGGCTTTCAAGGGATTACCGTTTGGCGCGATCTTGGCGTGGGAAAAGGTGACGAACGACGATGTGTGCGAGTCCGACGATTTGGCCAAAGACCGTGACAAAAAAGGCATCGGCAATGGCCGCGCTCAAATGAAGCCATCGCAAACCGACGCCAAATAAAGCCACAAGTGATGCCGCTGCTTCGACGCCTAATCCGATGAGAATGCCTTTGGCGTACCACTCGCGCAAGGACACGTTTTGTTCGGCACGCTGAGCTTCGGTGAGACGTAAACGCTCTTCTATGATTTGCGGCCGACCAAGAAACGGATCGCGTGGCGGAGGATTTATTGGAGGTTGGCCCATGTGCGGCGCTCCATTTCTTCGAGTCGAATCCGCATCGCGCTGATGGAGACCTCACACGCCTCGGCAAAGGCGGCCACGGGCCAATCCGGATGGGCCAGCCGCAAGGCATCCACCCACGGCCAGGGCATCAGCAGCGCGGCCGCGAACCGATTGGCTTCACGTTCTTTCTCCGACCCGTCCCACGCGGCATCACGACGCCACTCGACGAGTTCGACATCGACGAGATTCTGGGGTTCAGACCACGCGTCACCGGGCGCCATGTGAAGAATCCAATGGCCGAGTTCATGCGCGACGGTAAAACGCTGGCGCACCGCCGATTCGAACTGATTGATCCAAATCGTCCCGCCATCGGCCGATTTCTGAATCGCGCCCGAAATGCGTGGATCTGCGAAGCGAGCATCATAAACGGGGATGCCCAACGCGTGGGCTACGGCAATCACATCGACGGGCAGATGCGATTGCCCGGCGTCGCGCAGCACGCGCAACGCCTTGGCTTCGATGTCTGACGTTCGACGCGCGTCTATGTGCCACACCTCCTTTTGATCATCATTGTAGCGGATGGGGTACGAAAATTGCAGTAGGGACGGTCACTGGTCGTGACCGGGCACCACCCGTGATCCGTCAGGTGACGGATCCGCCAGCCGGATCCCACGTGATCCGCGCCCCAGCGACCAGCGCGTCATCCAATCCCTTCGGCCCGTCCCAGCACGCCCGCATGAGCGGCCAGCCGGCATTTCTGATCGCGTCCGTCAAGCGCCCGACATGCTGGGCAACCTTTGCGGCGGTTTCCGGGTTGGGGTCGCGGTCGAAGGCGAGAATCACACGCTGGGGCTGGACGACGGCTAAGATGTCGAGCACCGGGGTCCACGCGCCGGCCCCCGGTACGCCGAGGACGGTGTGGCCGAGACGCGCTTGGGCGACGATGGCCTTCAACGGCCCTTCCGTAATCCAGACCACATCATCGACGCCCCGCACCACATGTACCGGGGCCCCGGATGCGGCACCACCGACATAGGTGGGGGCGGGCGTGGACAGCCAGCGATACTTACCCCGGGACGCGTCGTCCGCCCGGACATGGATGGCCTGAATCTGTCCGTGTACGTCCCGCACGGGGATGGCAATGCCCGCAGGGCCGACGATACGCCACCGACTCCCCCGGCGGGCAAACCCAGGGACTCCCGCGGAGACAGGCGTGATCGGCGCGATCCCGGGTATCACCGAGGCGAACCCCGCTTTGTCGATGGCCCTCTCGCTCAACCCCCGCGCGCGCAACGCGATGCGGTGCGGGGCGGTCAGTCCCCACTGCCCCAAGAGCGCCTGGTAGGTGGCATCGCGGTCGGGAAGTGCCGCCAGCGGCGTTTCCCCGCTAGCCGGCTTTGTCCGGGGTGCGATCGACATCTCCGGGTGTTCCTGTTCGAGCCAACGCAGCGCGTCCGGGGTAGAGCAATGCTTCCACCGCACCACGAAACCGATGACGTCATCGCGCACCGGCGAGCAGGTCATACACTTCCAGGTGCCCGTTTTCGGCCACACCACGAGACTGGGATGGCGGTCATCGTGAAAGGGACAGCGCCCGACATACCAATGGCCGTGGCGCTTCAGGGGGACCACCCGACCAATCACGTCTTCAATGCGGATGGATTGCTTAATGGCGGCACAGTTAGCCATATGACTCACCTCAACGAAAGAGTGATACCTCCATAGAACCGGCAGAGCCGGTGCCGATTGAGGCAGGGAGAGGGCTTGGGGTCCTCGAGACGGGCACCTCACTCTCGGTGCGTCGCAGCAAGGCCTGATACGTCGCGTAGGCAATGCGCCACCCTTCGGCGATGCCGCGTGCATCATCGCAGTCCGGCAAGTAGTCGGCGAAATACTGCCACTGATAGCCGCGGCGGGTGGCGACATATTCCTTGCGGATCCGAATGAGGCCCGCGCGGTGCAACGCCGCGACGGTCGTCTTGGCTCCGTGCACCTCAACTGGTTCATTCAACGTCATGAAGCGTATCCGGACCATTCGCACCCACCCCCTATTCCTTGTTTTACGCATGGCGCATTACCACCAACGTGGCATTGTCCGACCAGGTGGTGAGCCCGAGAATCTGGTCGACCGACGCCCCGCTGTGCAGTAAACACGGCCACTGTGCGAGCGGCAAAGCGTTGAGCCCGTCCGAAGTGAGAATCAGCACATCTCCCGCGACCCAATCGACCGAGAAGGTCTCTACTAGCAAAGGTGCTGACCCAATGGCAGACACCAGCACATGACCGTCAGAAGCGGTGTTCTGATGATGCCAGGGTTCCCGGCCGTTCCGCACACGCTCCCCGGCCGGCGTCATATCCACGGTCAGCGGGCTCACTCGACCGCCACGAACGAGGTATGCGCGGGAATCGCCAACGTGCGCCATCCAACAGGTGTCCCCGCGCGCCACCGCCCAGAGCAGGGTGGTGCCGGGCGGGGTAGCTTCACCGGGAATCGCCAAGGCTTCGACCGCGCGGTGGGCGGACATCACACCCGACTCCAGCCACGCGCTCCAGTCGGCATCAGCCGGGAGCGGCATGG
>NZ_JABBVZ010000280.1 GCF_012933365.1 Sulfobacillus harzensis
CTAGTAGAACCATTCCTTAATTCGTGATAATCACGGAAGGTTATGGTACGGTAAGGGAAATCCTTGGTTGGAGGTTCTCTACCATGCCGCCTCGCTTGACGCTTCAACCGCTGATCTTAACGGAAGATGACCGTCGTTACTTGACCCAATTGACCCGTAGCCGCACGGCGCAACATACCCAGGTAATCCGGGCACAAATGCTTCTTGCCTATTGCGACGGGGAACCCCTGCAAGCCATTAGCGACCGGTTGCACGTGGCTCGCAACGCCGTACGGCGTTGTATTGGGAAAGCCTTAGAATACGGCCTGCAGCAAGCCTTGGCGGATTTACCCCGTCCGGGTCGGCCGCGGCAAATTACGCCCGAAGCTCGAGCCTGGATCATTGGACTGGCCTGTCAGAAACCGACGGCGGTCGGGTGGGCACCGGAATTTTGGTCCGAGGCGCTTCTGGCGCGCTACGTCCGGGAGCATGCGGTCGACGCTGGGCACCCGAGTGCCCAGCACGTCCAGCAGGGCACCATTTCCAAGATTCTGTCTGCGCATGATCTGCATCCTCACCGTATGAGCTACTACTTGCAGCGACGGGACCCGGACTTTGATCAGAAGATGGTCCAAGTGTTGCACGTGTATGAGCAGGTGGAATTTGACTTGGACGCCGAGGGCCGGCCCACGGTCCGGCTGTCGTACGACGAAAAGCCTGGCATTCAAGCGCTGGGGAACACGGCGCCCGACCGGGCGCCCCGCCCCGATACCCCTGGCCAGGGTACCTGGCAACGCGATCATGAATATGTGCGTCATGGCACTATGAGCCTCTTGGCCGGTATCGACTTGGCCACGGGCGAACTCATCGGCATCGTGCGTCCACGCCATCGGAGTGCCGAATTCGTGGAATTCCTCCAAGCGTTAGACGCCAAGTATCCCGCCGATGTGAAGATTCAAGTGGTCTTGGACAACCACTCGGCCCACACCTCTAAGGAAACGCGCGCCTATCTGGCGACTGTACCCAACCGGTTCGACTTCGTCTTCACACCCAAGCATGCGTCATGGCTGAATCTCATTGAAATGTTCTTTGCCAAGTTGTCCAAACAACTCTTGCACGGCATCCGTGTCCAATCGCGCGAGGAGTTGGCCCAACGCATTCTCGCTTACCTGGATTGGCTCAACCAGGATCCGGTACCGTTTCGCTGGAAGTGGAAGCCCGAGGACGCAAAAAGCATGGACGCTATTTAGGAATGGCTATACTAG
>NZ_JABBVZ010000281.1 GCF_012933365.1 Sulfobacillus harzensis
CGGCGAGAAAATGCCGCCGAAACGCCCCGGGGTCACCGGCCGGGTGGCCCGGCGGGTCCTCCGCGAAGCCCAGCGGCCGGACCGGCCGCGGGTCACCGACCGCTGGGATGCGCTGTTGGCGACGGTGGTACAGGAAAGCGTCCACCGCAACGTGCTGCCACGAACCTGGGACCTCGCGGTCGATGGTTCCCCGGTTGAGAGCGGGGCGCACTCCTTTGGCCGAAAAGTCTGTGACTGCCCGGGCAAACGCTGTGGGTGTCTGCGGTATTTTGGGGATGCCCACGCTTTATTGGGTTGGGACAGTTACCGCAATCGCTATTATTTCGGCTACAACGTGGTCAGTCTGGCCGTCACCAATGCCGTCCCGGGGCAGCCTGCCCATCCGTTGATCGTCAGCCTGGCCCTCCATCCGGCCAACCGGCCCGACGGCGTCGCGTACCCCGATCTCTTGGTCAAAACCCAACGCCGGTTCGCTGGGACGGGGACGACCATTCGGCGGGTGATTGGTGATGCCGCCTTTGACGTCGAGGACCTGTGGGCCTTCACCCACGCCCGAAACGTCGGGCCGGTCTTTGCCCCGCATACCCCGCCGGCGCCACCTCAGGTTAGTCCCGCCGCGGCTGCGGCGGGCATTCGCCTCAACGGCGACCATCAACCCGTGTGTCGGGCCGCTCGCCGCCTGGTGCCCCGGGGTGCAGCTCGGCGCGGGGTCCAGCAGTACGCCTGCCCTTTGCGGAACAAAACGGCCGCCCCGTGTCCCACCCCCTGTGCGAAAGCCAAGCGGTCGGTCACGGTGAACTTCCGGGGCACCCGCTATGACCAGATCGGCTTGCCTTATCGATCCCCCGCTTGGGATGCGGTCTACGCGCAACGGACCAGTGTGGAGCGGGCCCACAGTCTCTGGGAAACCGGCGGCGTCAAGGCGGCGCGCCATCGGCGGCGCTACGTCTGGTATGGGCGGTTGATTATCGGGGCGATCGCCCAACACATCCAGGCCTGGGTGCGTCAGGCGACCCCCTAACCCATCCGCGGTGGAAAGGACGGTGAGGTATTCCGGCCCCGACAACTCACGCGATCCAAAAACGGGCGGCTCGTCCGCCCGGGCATTCTGTGCCCACCCGACGTTCTGCCAAATGGCCGCCCACCCCAGCGAATTTTGACACCCGTCCGCGGAGCCGTCCGGGTCAATTTTTGAAAAAGCTC
>NZ_JABBVZ010000282.1 GCF_012933365.1 Sulfobacillus harzensis
CATAAAGTCTCCCGGGAGCGTCGACCTGGCGGAACGCGCCAAGATTTTGCGATCGCAGCCAGCACGGAGGGCACAGGATGCCCGAGATCGGCCAGGTTTCGATCTCGGCCAGACGGTGCGGTTGTGGGTGATCTCACCTCCTTCCCCCTCGCGCCTTAGGCGGCGGCCACGCGCCCCCAGGCCTGGTGATGGGCCACAATCGCCCCCATCGCCAACCGGGCCAGCCACAGGTAGGGCCGGCGGTGGTGGGCCCGTTTAATCCCATCTTGCGTCCACAAACTAAAGGCGCGTTCGACCCCGGTCCGTTCCGCATAGAGTGTGGTCCAAGCGGGCGTGCCGTACGGCACGCCGCTCTCGGCGTAGCGGGACCCCCGGTCATTGACCGTCACGGTTTGGCGGGCTTTGGCACACGGGCTGTCACAGGATTCATGCCGTCGTTGGCGGAGAGGGCAGGCATAGACGGTCACCCCGAGGCGCTTTTGCCCCAGGCCAATCAAGTTGCGATCGGCGCTGCAGTGCGGACGATTCTTGTCATCGAGCGTGATCCCGGCGGCGCGCGCCGCCGGACTGATGTGGGCGGGCTCGACGGGGCCCGGCGGGGCAAACGCGGGGACCACGCCTCGTTCGCGCGTGAAGGTCCATAAGGCATTGGCATCGAAGGCGGCGTCCCCCACCATATGCGTGATCCGGATGGCGGGGTCTTCGGCCGCGTAAAGGGCTTGGGTTTTGACCAAGAGGTCGGGGTACGCGACCGCATCGTTCCGATTTCCTGGATGGAGCGCGAGACTCACGAGCAACGGATGACTGGATTGGTCGGGCATGGCATTGATTACCGCCATGGCCAAGGGCATGTACCCGAAAAAGTAGCGATGCCGATGGCTATCCCAGCCGAGCAAGGCCATGGGATCGCTAAACCACCGCTGGCAGTGGCACGACTTCCCCGGACACCCACAGCGTTTGGCCCCGAACGAATACGCCCCGCTGTCGATGGGGGAGCCATCGGGCGCCAAATGCCACGCAGCGGGCAACACCCCGCGGTGGACACTGGCGGTCGCCGTGGTGGCCAGGAGTTGATCCCAGATGTCACTCGGTTGCGTCGGACGGGGGCCCCGTTGGGCTTCGCGGGCCACCCGCCGCGTCACCCGGTCGACCGCGCCGGCCCGGCGCGGGGGCATTTTTTGTCCGGTTTTAAGCTTGAG
>NZ_JABBVZ010000283.1 GCF_012933365.1 Sulfobacillus harzensis
GAAGACGTGGGTACTGAATACGGTCTCGTCGTACGGGATGCGACCGAGGATACGCTGCTAAACCTCTGGGATTCCTTCGAGCACATGCGGGCCCAAGTTCATCAGAGCAATCTTGTGGCCTTCTTGCGGGACGCAGGCGACAAGCGCTCCTGCGCCATCATTGACAACCACACAGGCGAACGCTCTTTAATCACACGGTGCTCCTGCCTATCGAGGAAGACGCCACTGATTAACACAGACGAACCTGAATCGTCTGGCCGCCGCTACTCCGACGGCTTCCAGGGGAGAAAGTCCGAGGTTGCCGCCGGCAGGTGGAGTTCCGGACGCAAATACCGCGCCGTCGAAGACAAACGATGATGGCCGAGCGTCCGCTTCAGCAGCGTGAGGGATGCCCCGTGGCGGAGCGCGAGCTCCGCGTGGGCGTGGCGCAGGGCGAAGGCGGGGTACGCCTTCAAGTGGGCTTTGACGGCCAGACGGCGAATGGTGGCCGTTAGCGCGACGGGCCGCATCGGCTCGCCGGCCGATGTCGGAAAGAGTGGGGTCGGGTCCTCACGCTCCCAGTGAGTGGGCGGCAGTCCTTGGGCGACGCGCCACCGCTGGAGGGCCGCGACGACCTCCGGACGCAGGGGCATGACCTGGTTCGGGGTCCGATGGGGCACGTGCCAGGCCCACTGGGTGCGCCCCGGAATAATCGCGCCCCACGTGGTCGCGACGACTTCGCTAATCCGGCATCCCGTGCCGAAGACGAACGCAACCAGCGCGGCGGCAAAGGGGCTATGCTGTTCCGCGGCGGTCATGAGGGCCCAGACATCGTCCGGCGTTGGCATCCGGTATGGTAAGGGGTCTGGAACATGGAGATCGGCGATGGTGCAGAGCGGATTCGATGGCCAGTGGGCATACTGCTGCCCGAAGCGGTACAACGAGCGCACGGTGCGCAGTTTGCGGGCTTCGGTGGCGGGTTTAACCTGACCGGCCCACGACGCCTTCCATGCCGCCACATCCGCCCGCGAGGCCTCCGGGAGGGGCTTGCCGAGAAACGCCCGAAATTCTGCGACGACCGGTTGGTAGACCCGCTACGAACTGGATTGCTTCGTCGCCAGCCACGCCTCAATTACGGCATCGTCGGAGCGAGACACCGAGGGCACCCCCTTTAATTAGGGGCATCATAGCACATGCCGAGCGTCTG
>NZ_JABBVZ010000284.1 GCF_012933365.1 Sulfobacillus harzensis
GAACGTTGGAAAGGGCATCATCAAGGGGGAGCACTTATCCACAGCCGTGATTTGTCCAGTTATGAAAAACCCTCACTAGAATCGGGATGGAGACGCCTCACACGGAATGTGGCAATGAGAATTTTATAGTGCAGCCAGTGGAACAACACTGTATTCCTCCTATCTCCGGACCTACAACGCTAGCCTGAATTCCTGAATTTTTTGCCTAACGACTTCGTGAGGTATCCCATTGTTTTTCCTTACGAGGAGCATGGCTTCCAAATCTCGGTCATCTAAAAACATGACGAGCTTGGAATCGGCAACCCACAGGTGCTGAGCAGTCAAAAGAGCCGATCTATCCGCCCCCCGACGAGATACTACCAATCCGAAAAGTCCCGCACCATACTTTTTAAGGTAATTACCAACTTGCAAAACCGAACTCTTTCCCACTGGGGACTTGTAGTTCTTTGCTTCGACGATCACGTAATCCGCATCATAACGCTGCCTAACAAAAGCCCAAAATCCCTCCTCCGCATAATTGGCAATAATAAGGTCTCGGCGATTAATGCCCGCCGAATCCCTATATTCCTTATAGACGGGGCCTAATGGAGGGCAAAACAAAAATTCAAAAATCTCACCCACCACATTTTGGTATTGAGCCCAGCTTTGCTTGCCCAGTGCACAAGCCCCTAGTTTCGCCAAAAGTTGATCTTCAACGGTTATTCGATTTAGTGCTGCCTGAGCCAACGCCTCACGTAAGCCACGATGGTTGACCAAGTGTATTTGTTGCGAAAATAAATTGGCTATCGTGGGCAAATCCCAAAGCCATACATTGGATGGTAGAAGCCGAACATATGGTGGCGGCAAAACCCCTGGGAGGGCCAAAACAATTCGATTCTGTGGGTTAATTTTGGAGAGCCTCGATAGTTGCTGGGTCAATCCTCTGATGAACGAAGCTATGTAGGTAGTATGGGTTTTTATTTCAATAGTAAGGCCAACCAATTTCCCGACGTCATCAGTATACAGTGCCGATAAGTCAGCGCTCATATCCACTTGAACCTTCGTTAGAGTCCAATTATGTGGTGTAAATAGGGAGGGCCCTGCCCCGAAGGCGTAGCCGAGGGGCAGGGGCGGGCCGCCGGCCCGCTTTGATTCCAGATTTTGTCTGGACAAGAAACCATCCCATT
>NZ_JABBVZ010000285.1 GCF_012933365.1 Sulfobacillus harzensis
CCCCCGTTTAGCCACATGAGGCTTACCCCGATACTTCCCGGAGTTGTCGGACACCACGTTCAGGCCCGCCATCCGCACGGCCTGCTGGGGATGGGCATAGTCCGCCAAGTTCCCCAATTCGCCCAGTAGGGTGGCAATGACCACGGAGCCAAAGCCCGGAATCCCCCGCAAGACGTCGGCCCCGGGCACGGTGGCCACCAATTCCTGCTGCGCGGCTTCCGTGGCCGCGAGCGCGGCGCACGCCGCGCGCCAATGCCCCAAGTACGCCGCCAACTGGGCGCGGGCACTCGCGTGCCCGGGAACCCCAATCGAGTCGCGATAGGCCACCATCAAGGCCGCCGCACGTTTGGGGCCGACCCGATGATGGGACGCCTCCAGCAAGCCCGTGACCAAGTCCTCGAAGGGATACGCCAACACGTCCGCCGGCAAGGGCACGGTGTCCAGCACCCACAAGGCCGCCAGGCCATTCCAGGCCTTGAAGACCCGCCGAAATTCCGGGGCATAGACATCAATCCACCCCTGAATGCGATTCTGCCAGCGCACAACGTCCGCCTTCTGCTGGCGCCGTGTCACCGACAAGGTGGCCAGTTCGCTCCAGACCCCCTCCCGCGGCGTCCAGTGCATATACCGCCCTTCGGCGACCGCCCGGGCAATAATTCCGGCATCCTTGGCGTCGTTTTTCGAGGGCGTGTGGTCGTCGACTTCTTTGAGCTTGTGCGTGTGCAACGGATTGACCAAGACGACGGTCACGCCGGGTTGTTGGCGCAACCAGTGCGCCAGGGGCAACCAATAGGCGCCGGTGGATTCCAGCCCGATCACGAGGCGCGCCCCGGCGGGACGCCGGGCCCACATGGACTCAAACCCGCTGCGAGAATTCGCAAACCGGACCGGCTTGCCCGCCGACAACCCGTTGGGAAACAACCACTGGATGTAATGCCAGCCTTGGGCCACGTCCACTCCTCCGATCACGGCGCCTTGTACCGCGGTTTTGCGTTGATCCATCGTCGATGTAGAATGCATCTATAAGTCCTCCCTTGGTTGTTGTTGGTATCCACCACAACCGTACCAACGGGGGGATTTTTTCCTCAACTGTCAAAGTCCGCCGAAATCACATCTCTACAGGACGCT
>NZ_JABBVZ010000286.1 GCF_012933365.1 Sulfobacillus harzensis
CGGAGAGCCGGATGTGGGAAAACCACAAGTCCGGTTCGATGAGGGGACGGCCCCGCAAGGGGCCTCCTACTCTACCCGGACATTAGTCCCGTAAGACTTTGGCCACTTTATGCTTCCGATTTGCCATTTTGGCCAAATTACGGTTCCGAATTGAGATTGGATAGTGCGGGACAGCCCCGGAATGCGGGTGGTTTGGCGAAGTTATGGTTCCGAACGAGCGACAGGATATGAGTAAAAGGACAGTGGCAACAATGATGAGGGCCTGCCAATTGGTTGAATATAAGCGCCCGCTGCAAATCCGAGAGGTCCCGATTCCAGAGCCTCATGGAGAAGCCGTTCTGGTAAAAATTGGAGGTTCTGGACTTTGCCACTCAGACCTCCACCTAATGAGTGGGGAACGGCCGAAGCCGTTACCCTTACCGTTTACCTTAGGGCATGAAAATGCGGGGTGGGTGGCCGCCGTCGGCGACAGCGTTCAAAGCGTTAAGGTGGGCGACGCCGTCGCGGTATATGGGGGATGGAGCACCCATCCTGATCGGTTTACGTGGTTGGGAATGGAACAACTAACCGATGTGCAATCATGGGTGGGTATCGGCACGACCGGGGGCTATGCGGACTATTTGCTGGTCCCGTCATACCGCTATCTTCTTCCCTTAAACGGCTTGGACCCCGTCGAGGCAGCTCCTCTAACCGACGCGGGACTCACACCATATCGGGCAATCAAAAAAATCTTGCCCCATTTGTATCCCGGAGCGACCATTGTCCTAATTGGCGCGGGGGGACTGGGTCAATTTGGTGTCCAGTACGCAAAGGCGCTCGCGCCGGCCTGCCAAATCATCGTATTAGACATCAACGAAGAGAAATTGGCGATGGCCCGTACGGTTGGGGCTGATGTGGTGTTGAACGGTTCTCGCGATGATGTAATCGACCAGGTTAAACGCCTGACGGAGGGAGAAGGTGCTCAAGGGATCGTAGACTTTGTTGGAAGCGACGCGACGATGGCACAAGCCGCGGCTTTGGCAGGACGACGCGCCAAGGTGGTCCTAGCAGCTTGTGTGCGTAGTCGGTCCGCGATGCCGTCGCTCCGCATGTAGAGTAGCCCGTTAACTCGACCCTC
>NZ_JABBVZ010000287.1 GCF_012933365.1 Sulfobacillus harzensis
TCGACCCCCACCACCGGCGGCAACCGTAACGGGAGATGCGGGAGAGGACGCGGTGGCGGCGCATTACGATCCGACAGCGGCCCCACCTGGGCCGAGACGCGGACGATCCAAACGGCATCCTTGGCCAGTTCCGCCCGAACAAAGGCTGGAGTCGCAGGATTCGCCGCGACGGCCTTGCGAACGGAGATCACATCATCCACCATGGCCGACAGCACAATGGGCGGGGTGGCGGGGTTGTCGGCCACCCGCCTCCGAATCGCTTCATCTCGGTCGCCTGCCAGCACCCTAAGCATTTCTGCCGAGGTACGCGGATCCCCGGCCAGCCGGAACCGCTCTGACCACGTCTCGGGGGCATCCGGCAGGGGCCGCATTTCGAGCGGTCCGTCTGCCAGCAGCGGAAGCCGCCGGTTGGATCGATTACTGGGCATCTGGAAACCACCTCCAATATTTTGTGAGGCGCATTAATCGCCCGCCTCGTACTCGCTCTCCTCTTGCGGGTTGGTGCGCTCGGTGTGGCGTAGGTCCACCCCCGCCAAATCCGCCCCACTCAAGTTGGCTCCGGTGAGCGTCGCGCCGGTCAGATCCACTCCGCGCAACCGGGTGGGTCGAAGGACTGTGTGGAGATCGGCCCCGCTTAGATTCGCCCCGGCCAGCCGAGCCCGGCGGAGATCCGCCCCGCTGAGGATACAATCCTGGAGATCGGCGCCAGAAAAATCACTGCCCCGCAGATCAGCATCCCGGAAATTGGCCCCCCGCGCGGTGACGCTGCGCAGCATGCCGTCACGCGCCGAAACATCTTCGAAGGACGCGCCGCGCAGGTCGGCCCGCCACATGGTTGCCGAGTCGAGCCGCGCCCCGCTGAAATTGGCCTGCGACGCATTCGCCTCCGAAAAATTCGCGTGCCGCAGATCGCAGGCGGTAAAATCCGCTCCGCTGAGCTCACTTTGCCGGAAATCGGCGCCACGCAGATCCCGCCCCGAAAAATCTGCCTCCGGCAAAAATTCCCCGCGCAGGTCGGCCCGCTGCCCGGCTTGGCCACGCGTAAGCAGCCACATTTCGTGCTGATCGAGTGCCCGCGCCAATTGCTCCTGAT
>NZ_JABBVZ010000288.1 GCF_012933365.1 Sulfobacillus harzensis
CACCGCGGACTGGCCGTGACGGTGGCGGAACAGGCGCCGGCCGTCTTACCGACCATCGATCCGGACTTGGGCGGGCGTCTGGGGACGCATCTCACCGCCCACGGTATTGCGGTCCGGACGGGCATCCGGATCGAGCGCATCACGCGAACGGGTGACACGTTGCACGTCACGGGGTCCCCCAGCTTCGCGGAGGACACCGACCTGGTGTTGGTGGTGGTCGGGGTTCAACCCGTCACGGACCTGGCGCGCGCGGCGGGGTTGGCCCTGGGCCTGAAAGGCGCCATTCCGGTCGACCGGACGATGGCCACGGCACTGCCCGACATTTACGCCGCGGGTGACTGTGTTGAAACCTATCATCGGTTGCTCGGCGCGCCGACCTATTTGCCGCTGGGGACGACGGCGCACAAGCAGGGACGGGTCGCGGGCGACAATGCGGCCGGGGGTGACGCGCACTTCGCCGGATCCCTCGGCACCCAGGTGGTCAAAGTGTTCGACTGGGCGATTGCGCGCACGGGCTTTCGCGATCACGAAGCCTTGGCGGCCGGCTATCAGCCGCAGACGGTCGAATTCACGGCATGGGACCACAAGGCTTACTATCCCGGTGCCCGCGAGCTGACGTTTCGCATCACCGGCGATCGTGAAACGGGCCGCCTCTTAGGCGCCCAGATGCTGGGGCACTGGCAAGCCGGGGTGGCCAAGCGCATCGATTTCTTTGCCATGGCGCTGTATCACCAGATGACGGTGGCCCAATGCTTGGAGGTGGACCTCAGCTACACACCGCCTTTGGGGAGCCCCTGGGATGCGGTGCAAATGGCCGCGGAGCATTGGTTGCGCGTGGCGCGATCGGGCCGTTCGAGATGACGATCGGGCGCCCGTTTGCGCCCCGGCGTCACCATAGCACGGCAGTCAAAAATCCGAAGAACGCAGGAGGACATCGATGCTTCGAGCTTATGTCCTGTTTTTTTTCGCAGGTCTCGCCGAAATTGGCGGCGGTTACCTCGTCTGGCAATGGCTGCGCCATGGTCGATCCCTTGTGGTGGGGTTGTTAGGGGGCGCCATCCTCTTTTTGTATGGCATCATTGCCACGCGTC
>NZ_JABBVZ010000289.1 GCF_012933365.1 Sulfobacillus harzensis
GACGCGTGGCAATGATGCCATACAAAAAGAGGATGGCGCCCCCTAACAACCCCACCACAAGGGATCGACCATGGCGCCGCCATTGCCAGACGAGGTAACCGCCGCCAATTTCGGCGAGACCTGCGAAAAAAAACAGGACATAAGCTCGGAGCATCGCTGTCCTCCTGCGTTCGTCGGATGTTTGACCGTAACGCTATGTCGACGCCGGGGCGCAAGCGGGCGCCCGATCGTCATCTCGAACGGTCCGATCGCACCACGCGCAACCAATGCTCCGCGGCCATTTGCACCGCATCCCAGGGACTTCCCAATGGCGGGGTGTAGCTGAGGTCGACCTCCAAGCATTGGGCCACGGTCATCTGGTGATACAGCGCCATGGCAAAGAAATCAATGCGCTTGGCCACCGCCGCTTGCCAGTGCCCCATCATCTGAGCGCCTAACAGGCGGCCGGTGGCCCGATCCCCCGTGATCCGAAACGTCAACTCGTGGGCGCCCGGATAGTAGGCTTTGTGGTCCCATGCCGTGAATTCGACCGTCTGCGGCTGATAGCCGGCCGCCGTGGCCTCGTGATCGCGAAGGCCCGTGCGGGCAATCGCCCAGTCGAAGACTTTGACCACCTGGGTCCCGAGCGAGCCCGCGAAGTGCGCGTTACCCCCGGCCGCATTGTCGCCCGCGACCCGCCCCTGCTTATGCGCCGTCGTCCCCAATGGCAAATAGGTCGGCGCGCCGAGCAGCCGATGATACGTTTCGACACAGTCGCCGGCCGCGTAGATGTCGGAAAGCGCCGTGGCCATCGTCCGGTCGACCGGAATGGCCCCTTTCAGGCCCAGGGCCAACCCCGCCGCGTGCGCCAGATCCGTAACCGGCTGGACTCCCACCACCACCAACACCAAATCGGTGTCCTCGGCGAAGCTAGGGGACCCGGTCACGTGCAATGCGTGTCCGGTTCGCGCAATGCCCTCGACCCGGACCCCCGTGCGAACTGCAATACCGTGGGCGGTGAGATGTTCCCCCAGGCGCCCGCCCAAGTCCGGATCGATGGTCGGTAAGACGGCCGGCGCCTGTTCCGCCACCGTCACGGCCAGTCCGCGGTG
>NZ_JABBVZ010000028.1 GCF_012933365.1 Sulfobacillus harzensis
GTCGTCCCCCTCGCGCACGCTGAGACTACTGGGGCCGCAGGGCCCCGGGATCATCAGGCCGTGCCGACCCATTTTTTATCCCGCTCATGTGAGCGGGTTGTTTTTGTTTGCGGAATAGCGCTCGTTCGTGTCGGACACCCTTTTGGTGGTAGTTCTTGGAGGCGAACGAGCCATGCGATGGAAAGCGGTCGTGTCACGCACGCCATTCTTTTGGATGGCCTTAGCCTGGCTGTGGCTTGATATCCCCAGCTTTTGTTGGTGGATGGGTAAAGCGTCCATTGCCCAATTGCTGCGCTCACCAATGGGGTTTATCAGCCCCGATCGCCATGTCGACCACCTCTGGGCAGCTGGATGGTATTTTGTTGGCGTCAGCGTTCTTATTCTTTCGTATCAACCGGCTATTCAGGCGTGGGAGACGGCCCGCAGAAAACCCTGGCTGCCGGCGGGCCTGAGTCTGCTATTGGCGAGTCTCTCCTTTCCCTTTGTCTCGCACGACATCTTCTCTTACTACGGAGAATGGCGTCTGATGGTTCTTTATCACCAAAACCCCATGACCACCCCAGTTGCAGCTATCCCTCATTGGCGGGCTGACCTGTGGCTCATTCGGGCGGGATGGCAGAAGTCCATTAATCCCTATGGACCAGCCTGGTTTGCGCTCGTCGATGGTCTAGGGCGCCTTGCCCCTTACGGCTTTGTGGGATTTTTCGTTTTCTTGAAGGCGATGGCGTTGGCGAGCACACTTGTGACCGGAGGCGTTCTCCAGCGCCTGCGTACATCGAGCGCTGTCCGCTATGTCTTACATCCGGTGGTGATGGTTGAGTTTCTGGCCAATGGCCACAATGATGTCATCATGGTGGTTATGGCGGCTCTAAGTTTCGCGTTGTGGAGCCAGCGCCGTTGGATTTTTGCGGGCATGGCTGCAGGTCTTTCCGTGGCGACAAAGTACGTGACCTTGGTAGGACTCTTGTGGCTGGCTGTCGCTCCGCGAGACTGGGGGCAGCGATTTAAGGTGGCCGGTGCGGCTCTGGTTGTCGGGGTGATCCTACTCGCTCCATTTTGGCACGGGCAAGCGACATTGGCGGGCATTTCAGATCCTACGCATCTCTTTCTTCGCTCGCCGGCTTTCATCATCCAGGGGATGCTGGTGCACTTGGGAGGACTGACGCGAGCATCAAGCCGCCATTGGGCCACGGGAATCACCTCATGGATATTTTGTGTCCTGTATCTTTGGGCTGCCAAGAGGTTTTGGCGTACTCAAGATCCTATTTACATTGCCGATGTCCTGTTGGCAGCCGCGCTCATTTTGATGTCGTGGCTGCAGTTTTGGTATTTGGGCTGGGCGTTGCCGTTTTACGTCGTCAGCCGTAAACTTCGGGCCGCGGCGATGGTCAAATATCTGGCTTACTTGGAGATTGTCCGCGTGACTGGGTGGCCATTCGGTCTTCCAGTGGCTTTGCAACTTGTGCAAGTGCTCCTCATCTGGGGCCCGTTAATCTGGGGAATCTGGAGAATCCGGCGCTCGGCCGATAAGATACGCCCCTATGGTCTTGGGCTCTTGAACCGGCGCCAGCAATAACCCGTGGCTCTGCTTGTTGACTGACCGTGTCCGCTTGCGCTTTCGTGTACAATGAAAGCAAGAAGCGAGGGATCTTTGATGGACGTGTTGAAAATTGCGCCGCGCGGGTACTGTTACGGGGTGGTGGACGCGATGACCATGGCTAGGCAGGTGGCCAAGGACCCCAATGTGCCAAGACCCATTTACGTGCTCGGACAAATTGTGCATAACCGCCATGCGGTGGATGAGCTGGAGAGCCTCGGCATCAAGACGTTCGATGGGGGGCCGCGCGTCGATTTGCTGGACCAAGTGCCCGAGGGGGCGACCGTCATCTTTACTGCCCATGGCATTGCACCGGCCGTTAAGGAAAAAGCGCGCAAGCGCAATCTGACGTTTTATGATGCGACCTGCCCGGACGTGACTAAAACGCATGTGCTGATCCAGGAAAAAATACGCGACGGATACTCCATCATCTACATCGGCACGAAAGGCCACCCCGAACCGGAGGGCGCCATGGGCGAAGCGCCCGCGGGACGAGTCGCGCTGCTTACCACGGCTGACGAAGTGGAGAGCCTGCCGTTCAGTGAAGACACGAAGCTCGCGGTGGTGACGCAGACGACGCTCAGTCAATGGGATACGGCCGCCATCATTGAGGCCGTTTTGCAGCGCTACCCTCATGCTGAAGTGCACAACGAAATCTGTCTCGCCACGCAGCTCCGTCAAGAGGCGGCTGTCAAGGCGGCTCAAGAGGCTGATATGGTGGTTGTGGTGGGTGACCGGCGCAGCAACAACTCCAACCGTTTGGTAGAGGTGGTAGAGAAGGTCGCAGGAAAGCCGGCCGTGCGTGTGGAACAGGTGAGCGACCTGGATCCGGCCTGGTTTCAAGGGCGCTCGCGGGTTGCCGTCACCGCCGGTTCATCAACGCCCAGTCCCATCACCCGGGCTGTGATTCGCTGGTTGGAAGACTTGTAAGCTAGGCGATAGCGGCCAGTCGCACGTAAAGATGAGTTGCCAACAAGAGGCCCAATACGGTGAGGAGGATTCCGGCCGTGCGCTCAATCCATGGCAAATAGCGGCCCAACTGGCGGGTCCACTGGGTGGCGCGGCTCAGAAACAGGGCCAAGATGAAAAATGGCAGCGCCAATCCCAAGGCGTAGACGGCCAGCAGCACACCGCCCAACACCACCGTATGGCTGCGCGACGCCAAAATCAGGATGCTGCTCCAAATAGGGCCTACGCACGGGGTCCAGCCGGCAGCAAAAACGATACCCATGATCAGTGGAGACCAAACGCCGAGCCGTCCGCGTGCTGGAAGGGCCATGTGCACATCTCGCTTTAAGAGGCCGAGATGAATGACGCCCGCCAATTCCAAGCCGAAGATGACCATGACCACGCCGCCCAATTCGCTGATGAGGGTCTGATAGCGGTGGATAAATTCACCAATGGCGGTGGCCACAAGCCCCGACGAAATCAGCACCAGGGAAAATCCGGCGATAAAAATTAAGGCGTTGGTCAATACCCGGGCTCGTACGGCGCGGTTTTCAACAGCTTCCACCGTCAGCGGGGTGCCGGCCATGGCGGTGAGATAAGAGGGGACGAGGGGAACGACGCAGGGAGACAACACGGAGGCTAGTCCTGCGCCAAAGGCAATTCCAAAACTTGCCGGATGCATGCTCGTCCCCCTTTCGCTTTTCAAGCCTTGATTATAGCATCTACGGTGGGAGGAAGGAATTGCCGCCTCCCTGTCGAATCATAGATCTTAACGGAATTTTTTGTCGGACCGTTGTCAAGGGGGACTCGGATAATTGATTCGCATCGAAGGGGTGACCAAACGATACCCCAATGGTCATCGCGGCTTGACCGATGTTTCGCTGACCGTGCATCGCGGTGAGTTCGTCTTTCTGGTCGGTCCCTCGGGAGCAGGGAAATCGACCCTCATCCGTCTATTGTATGGTGAGGAGCGTCCTACGTCGGGTGAGGTCACGATTGACCATTTTCGCCTTACCACCATGCGCATGCGCCAACTGCCTAAACTGCGCCGTCAATTGGGCATTGTCTTTCAGGACGTAAAGCTTCTGCCCACGCGCAATGTTTTTCAAAACGTTGCCTTTGCCATGGAGGTCGTGGGAGCCTCCCGCAAAGAGATTCAAAAGCGTGTGCCGCAAGTGCTGGAGTTGGTCGGATTGAGCCGTCGGCGCGACCATTTGCCCAGCCAATTGTCTGGCGGCGAGCAGCAACGGGTGGGGATTGCCCGCGCGTTAGTCAATCAGCCGACCTACGTGCTGGCGGATGAACCTACTGGCAATCTGGACCCGGACACCGCGTCAGATATTATGCGCCTCTTCTTGGAAATTAATCGTCGCGGCGCTACGGTGGTGATGGCGACTCATGCCCGTGAATTGGTGAACCAATTGCAAAAGCGGGTTATCGCTATTGAGGCCGGCCGTATTGTGCGTGATGAGGCCAAGGGGGTGTACGGCTATGAGTCTTAATGCCATCGGACATCTTCTGCGCGAGACGGGACGTTCGCTCACTAAGAACGCCTGGATGGCCTTGGCTTCCGTCTCCACGGTGACTATTGCGTTGTTTGTGCTCGCCGTTTTTGTGGTGGTCAGTGCCAACGTGAACCATGTCACGCAACTCTTGGAGAATCAGGTCGAGATGCGGGTGTTCATTAAGCCGCATGTCAGCCGCCAGCAAGAGATGGCATTATATCGGGAGGCCAAGGCATGGCCGCAGGTACGCCGTATCGATTATTTCACCAAACAGCAGGCAGCCGACAATTTGAAAAGCGAATTTCCTGATCAACAAGATCTTTTTCAGGTGATTCAAAAGTCCAACCCGCTCTTTGACGGCTTTGACATCTACACCAAGACCCCTCGGCAGATTCCGGTCGTGGCCTCCCGCATGTCCAAAGACCCAATCGTGCACAACGTGGTGTATCAGGGGACGGTGGTGCGCCGCCTGACCCGCTTGGGGAACATCTTAAAGTGGAGCGGATGGGTGGTGGAGGCGCTGTTGGCCATCGCCACCATGCTCATTATTGTCAACACCATCCGTTTGGCGGTATTTGCCCGCCGTCGTGAAATACAGGTGATGCGGCTGGTGGGGGCGACAGACTGGTTTATTCGTTGGCCCTTCATTCTGGAAGGGTTGACCATTGGCCTCATTGGCGCCGTGGTCTCTGATATGGTGATTGGATCGGGATACCGTTGGGTCATTAAACGGGCTGCGACCTCACTCCCCTTTTGGCCTATGGCGGGTTGGCATCAGGTCATGGCACAGACCACTCTCTTTACGGTCGCTGGCGGGCTGATTGTGGGCGGATTGGCGTCCTTGATTGCTGTGCGCCGCTTCCTTAAGATCTAAGCCGGAACAATCGTGTGTTATAATGAGAGATACGGTTAAGGAGGTCTCTCTCATTGAAGGCGCGCACGTGGGGAGCCTGGGCTTTGGTGACGGTGATGCTAATGGCGGGCTCGTCGGGCGCCACTTGGTGGCTCACCACGCGCGCGAGTCAAAGTCAGATACCGCCCAGCATGAGAACGAGTTCCCAGTTTCGGCGCTTTGTCTCCACGTATGAACTGATTCGGCGCCAGTCCATATGGAAGAACAGCCCCCAACAGTTGTTGCTGGGAGCGACGAATGGCATGGTTAACACGTTGCACGACCAGTTCAGCGATTATTTGACCGGAGGACAGACGGCCAACTTAAACGCCATGTTGGACCCCACCTATGTGGGGATTGGCATTGAGGTGTCATTCAAGGCGTCGTTGGTCATCCAAGCCGTTTTTCCGGGCACGCCGGCAGCCAAGGCGGGGCTCAAGGCAGGTCAGCAGATTGTCGCCATCAACGGTCACGCCACACACGGCATGGCACCCCAGGCGGCTATGGACTTGTTGCATGGTCGGGCGGGAAGCCAGGTGACGCTCACGATACGGCACGGGACGGGGACTCGTCGATTCACGCTGACGCGTCGCACGATCGCCTTTCCCACCGTATCCTCCACCATGCTGCCGGGCGGCATCGCATACTTGGACATTAGCGAGTTCGGTCAAGACACCGGCAGCCAGGTCCAGGCCGCATGGCATCAACTGCTAGCCCACCATCCGCGGGGGCTGGTGCTGGATTTGCGTGGCAAGCCTGGCGGCGAACTCACGCAGGCGCTTCGGGTGGCCGATCTTTGGGTTCCCAAGGGGCCGGTGGTGACATTAAAGTATAAGAACCAAAAGCGGGATGAGACGTTGGATTCTACGGGCCCGGGAACGCGTCTGCCCATTGTGGTGCTGGTGAATGGCAATACCGCGTCGGCGGCGGAAATATTGTCGGCGGCCATTCAGGAGCGGCAAGGCGGTGAGCTGGTAGGCACCAAAACCTATGGCAAGGGCATTGTCCAGGAGGTAATTCCGCTCTCCGGCGGGGCATCCTTAAAGTTGACGGTGGCCCGCTATTATACGCCTGATGGAGACTATATCGAGCACAAGGGTCTGACACCCAATGTGCTGGTCAAGGAACCGGCGGCAATCGCGCCGTCTGATGTGCCTAGCCAGGATCCCCAGCTGAGAGCGGCCATTCGGGTGTTGGAGCAGAGGATAGCCAAGGATTCGGGTTCACGCTAGAGGGAGGACATCGTGGCGGAATTTGAAGTGCAGAGTCCGTATGCGCCGGCTGGCGACCAGCCAGGCGCCATTAAGGCATTGTCCGAGGGTTTTCTGAGTGGGCTAAAGGAGCAGGTGCTGTTGGGTGTGACCGGCTCCGGCAAGACCTTCACGATGGCCAACGTCATTAAAGAAGTGGGCTTGCCGACCTTGGTGGTGGCGCCCAACAAGACCTTGGCAGCGCAATTGGCGGGGGAGCTTAAGGCCTTTTTCCCCAACAATGCCGTTGAGTACTTTGTCAGCTACTACGACTACTATCAGCCCGAGGCCTACATTGCCCAAACGGATTTGTATATTGAGAAGGACGCGCAGATAAACGATGAAATTGACAAGCTGCGCCATGCGGCAACCTCGTCGCTGTTGGAACGTTCGGATGTGATTGTCGTGGCCTCGGTCTCTTGCATCTACGGTTTAGGCTCTCCGGAAGACTATCGGGACCTAGTGCTGTCCTTAAGAACCGGTCAGGAGCGAAGCCGCGAGTCCATTTTGCGCAAGCTGATTGAAATTCAGTACGACCGCAACGACATGAACTTTGTGCGCGGAAAGTTCCGGGTGCGAGGCGATGTGATTGAGATATTCCCGGCCAACCGCAGCGAGCAGGCGATTCGGGTGGAACTTTTCGGAGACGAGATTGAGCGCATCCGGGAGTTCGACGTATTGACGGGCGAGATTTTAGGGGATCGCGAGCATGTCGCTATCTATCCAGCGTCGCACTATGTGATGGGGCAGGCTCGTCGCGATCCGGCCATTGATAGTATTGAGCGGGAGTTGGAGGATCGGCTGCGGCAACTGAAGGAGTTAGGGAAGGACCTGGAAGCCCAGCGGCTTGAGCAGCGTACGCGCTATGATCTGGAAATGCTCCAGGAGGTGGGATTCTGCTCGGGTATCGAGAATTACTCGCGGCATTTTACGGGTCGCCTCCCGGGGGAGCCGCCCTACACGCTCTTAGACTATTTTCCGGAACACTTTCTCACCATTATCGACGAGTCGCACGTGGCCGTGCCGCAGATTCGCGGCATGTATGCCGGCGACAAATCGCGCAAGGAAAGTTTGGTCGAATACGGTTTTCGTTTGCCGTCCGCCTTCGACAACCGGCCTTTGACCTTTGAGGAATTTAAAGGGCACGTGGATCGGGTGATGTATGTCTCCGCCACGCCAGGGCCGTATGAGCTGGAACATGCTGAAAAGGTGGTCGAACAAATTGTACGGCCCACCGGGCTTTTGGATCCGAAATTGATTGTGCGGCCCACCCAGGGGCAAATTGACCATTTGTTGGGCGAGATTCGCGAACGGGTGCAGAAAAATTTGCGCGTCTTGGTTACCACGCTCACCAAGCGAATGGCGGAAGATTTGACCGACTATCTCCGCGAGGCGGGGATTCGGGTCCGTTATCTGCATTCCGACATCGACACCATGGAGCGCATGGCGATCATTCGCGATCTGCGCTTGGGCGAGTTTGATGTGCTGGTCGGCATTAATCTGCTGAGGGAGGGGCTCGATCTGCCCGAGGTGGGCTTGGTCGCGATTTTGGATGCGGACAAAGAAGGATATCTCCGCTCGGCTACCTCCCTGGTCCAGACCATCGGACGGGCCGCCCGCAATGTGGAGGGCACGGTCATCATGTATGCCGACAAAATGACGGACTCCATGCATGAGGCCATCTCCGAGACGGAGCGACGCCGCACGATTCAGGAGCGGTACAATAAAGAACATCATATTACCCCGGTCAGTGTCACCAAGGATGTGCGCGAGGTCATCACCGCCATTAAGCCGTCCGCCGACGGCATCGCTCAAAAGCCGGTCAAGGAGTTGACCCAGCGGGAGCGGATCAAGCTAGCCAATCAACTTCGCAAGGAGATGAAGGAAGCCAGCCGCAATTGGGAATTCGAGAGGGCGGCGGCTTTGCGGGACATGTTGATGGAACTCGAGGCGGAGCGCCCAATCAAGAGCGTGGGAGGAGGCAAGAGGCGTGGCTAGCGGCGTGATTCGCGTTCAAGGAGCGCGGCAGCATAATTTGAAGAATATTACCGTCGACATTCCCCGCGATGAGTTGGTGGTGATTACCGGCGTCTCGGGATCGGGGAAGTCGTCGTTGGCGTTTGACACCATTTATGCAGAGGGCCAGCGACGCTACGTGGAATCGCTGTCGAGCTACGCCCGCCAATTTCTGGGGCAGATGGATAAACCTGATGTGGATACCATCGACGGGCTGTCGCCGGCGATTTCCATCGACCAGAAGACCACGTCCCACAATCCCCGCAGCACCGTGGGCACGGTCACGGAAATTTATGACTATCTGCGCGTACTATATGCGCGCGCGGGCCAGCCCCACTGTCCCAAATGCGGCCGCGAGATTCAGCCGCAGACCGTGCAGCAGATTGTCGACCGGGTGATGGAAGCCCCGGAAGGAACTCGGCTTGAGGTGCGCGCGCCCATCGTGCGGGGAAAAAAGGGCACCCATGAGAAAGTTGTGGAGGAGATTCGCCGACTAGGTTATACCCGCGCCCGGATCGACGGAGAATTGTTCGAGGTGGAGTCGGCACCATCTCTCAACAAAAATCAGAAGCACACCATTCAGGCGGTAGTGGATCGGATTGTCCTCCGCCCCGAAGTTCAGGCGCGGTTGGCGGAAGCGATCGAGCATGCCTTTGAAATCGCCCAGGGATTGGTGGAGATTGGGCCGCCTGACGGACAGGGCACGCTGTATGCCCGCGATTTGGCCTGCGCGGAGTGCAATATCTCCCTCGAAGAGCTCAGCCCACGGATGTTTTCGTTCAACGCCCCATTTGGGGCTTGTCCTGATTGCACGGGATTGGGATTTAAACAGGAAATTGATCCGGATTTAATTGTTGATCCGGAACGGTCGCTTGCGGATGGGGCGCTCTTTCCCCTCTACCGCGGCACCAGCCGATTTTACCCGGATCTCATCGAAGCCTTGGGACGGAACGCGGGCATCCCGACCGATGTGCCCTTCAAGGAACTCCCAGAATCCGCCCAACGGATTTTGCTGCACGGCTATGACAAGCCTATCCCCTTTACCTACGAGTCGATTTTCGGCCAGTCGCGGCGAGAGACCATCATGTGGACCGGTCTCATTCCTATTTTAGAGCGGCGCTATCGGGAATCCACTTCGGATGTGCAAAAAGCGGAGATTGAAGGCTACATGACGGCACGCCCCTGTCAAACCTGCCATGGACAGCGGTTGAAGCCTGAGGTGCTGGCTGTGACCGTGGGCGGATTGTCGATCGCCGCGCTGACCGATTTGTCGATTGTCAAGGCGCGCTCGTTTCTGCAAGAGCTCTCGCTTCAAGGGCGCCAGGAGAAGATTGCCAAGCCGATTTTGAAAGAGGTTCTCGAGCGGCTGGGCTTTTTGGTGGACGTGGGCTTAGGATATCTTACGCTCTCTCGGACGGCTGGCACGCTGTCGGGCGGCGAGGCGCAGCGCATCCGTCTGGCTACCCAGATTGGCTCCTCCTTGATGGGGGTGCTCTATATTTTGGACGAGCCGTCCATCGGTCTGCATCAGCGGGACAACGACCGGCTAATCCGGACGTTGAAGCGGCTTCGGGATTTAGGCAATACCGTGCTGGTGGTGGAGCATGATGAGGACACCATGCTGGCGGCCGATTATCTGATTGATATTGGCCCTGGCCCAGGGGTCTATGGCGGCGAGGTGGTGGCGGCAGGCACCCCCGCAGAGGTGATGGCGCATCCTACCAGCTTGACCGGCCACTACCTTTCCGGGCGTCGGGAGATCCCAACCCCGGTTCGCCGCCGCACGCCTGGCGATCGCTGGCTGACGGTCGAGGGAGCCCGCGAGCACAATTTGAAAAATATCCGGGTGCGAATCCCCTTGGGAATGATGGTGGCGGTTACGGGGGTGTCCGGTTCGGGCAAGTCCACCCTGGTGAACGACATTATCCGCCGGCGGCTGGAGATCGACCTAAACGGGGCCCGAAGCCGCCGCGTAGGCCAGCACAAGAATATTCGCGGCCTCGAGCACCTGGACAAGGTGATTGCCATCGATCAGAGTCCGATTGGGCGCACGCCGCGTTCCAACCCAGCGACCTACACGGGCGCCTTTGATTTGGTGCGAGAAATTTTCTCGAATACCACGGAAGCCCAGGTGCGCGGGTATCGAGCCGGCCGCTTTTCATTCAATGTGCGCGGCGGCCGCTGCGAGGCCTGCCGTGGCGATGGGATTCTCAGGATTGAAATGCACTTCCTTCCCGATGTCTATGTGCCCTGCGAGGTCTGTAAGGGCAGCCGCTACAACCGTGAGACGCTGGAAGTGCGATACCGCGGCAAATCCATCGCCGATGTGCTGGACATGACGGTGGACGAAGCGCTCGACTTCTTTCAGCATCATGCCCGCTTGAAGCGGAAGCTGGAGACTTTGCATGACGTGGGATTAGGCTATATTCGCCTCGGTCAGCCCGCCACCACCTTGTCGGGCGGCGAAGCGCAGCGCGTAAAATTGGCCACCGAACTCTCGCGCCGTTCCGACGGCCGTACACTGTATATTTTAGATGAGCCCACCACGGGACTCCATGCGGAGGATATCCGTCATTTGCTTTCCGTGTTGGACCGACTGGTGAGTCAGGGCGATACGGTACTGGTGATTGAGCATAATCTGGATGTGATTAAGACGGCCGACTGGATTATTGATTTGGGACCAGAAGGGGGGGACCAAGGCGGGCAAGTCATTGCCGAGGGACCGCCGGAAGTCGTCATGGCGGTGCCTGAATCTTATACCGGGGAGTATCTGCGTCGCCATATTGAACGGCAGGAGACGCTGTCCGAGGCTCGCTGACGGGACAATATGAGAAGTCCACAACTGGAAGAAAAATTGAAGTCGCTGCCGCAAAGCCCTGGCGTTTATCTCATGAAGGATGATGACGGCCAGGTACTGTACGTGGGTAAGGCGGTGGTGCTGAAGAACCGGGTGCGTTCGTACTTTCAAGATTCGGCACGCTTGGCGCCCAAGGTGCGGGCTATGATGCGCCATGTCATGGACATGGAATATATTGCCACAACCACCGAGGTGGAGGCCCTCATCCTTGAGGCGACATTAATCAAGCAGATGAAGCCGCATTACAATATCCGCCTCAAGGATGACAAGGCGTACCCGTATCTTCGCCTCACCTGGGAGGAGGACTTCCCCCGGCTTCTGATTGCCCGCAAGCCGGCTGAGGACGGCAGCCGTTATTTTGGCCCCTATCCCCGGGCCCAGGCAGTCCGAGACACCATCCGGCTATTGCGCAAAATTTTTCCTATCCGGAACTGCACCAATCCCAAATTCCGAAATGCCGCCCGCCCGTGCTTGGAATATCATATCGGGCATTGCCAAGCGCCGTGTCAAGGGTGGGTGGACAAAGAGACCTATCGCGCCACCATGAAGCAGGTGGAGCGTTTCTTAGAGGGCCGTCAGGATGAGGTGGAGAAAGATTTGGTGCGGCGCCTCAATGCGGCCGCCGAGAATCTCGAGTTTGAGAAAGCGGCGGAGTTGCGCAATCAGGTGCAGGCCATTCGGGAGGTGCGGGAGCCGCAAAAGGTGGCGGCCGGCACCCAACGCGAACTCGATGCCATTCATTGGGCGCTCCGCGACGATGAGGCTCTGGTGCAAATCTTTCGGGTGCGGCAGGGACGCTTGAGCGGGAGGGAGGCGCTCACCTTGACGGGGGTGGAAGGAGCCAAGGACGAGGATATAGCTCAGGCATTTTTACTGCAATACTACAGCAATGCCCAAGACATCCCACCGGAGATTCTCATTGCGGCACTCCCTGACGACGTCAAGGAATTGACCGAGTGGCTCAAGTCGCGCCGCGGTGGGACAGTAAGTGTCAAAGTGCCGCAGCGAGGTGAAAAAGCCGCCCTTTTGGCCATGGTCAAGAAGAATGCCGAGATGGCTCGCGACGAGGGTCTTCGAAAAGAGGCCCTGCAGGAAAGACATGTGCATGACGGATTATTGGGATTGCAGCATGCGCTGGGGTTGGAACACCTGCCGCATCGCATGGAATGCTACGACATTTCCAATACCCAGGGCACTGAGTCGGTGGCGTCAATGGTGGTCTTTACTGACGGAAAGCCCGACAAGTCGCAGTACCGGCGCTTTAAAATTCGCACGGTCGAAGGGCCCAACGACTTTCAATCGATGTATGAGGTCATTGGGCGGCGATTTCGTCACCGCGAGCTGGCCGAGGATAATCCGGGGCTCAAGCGCTTTGCCACCCTGCCTGACTTGGTCATCATTGACGGGGGCCGGGGGCAATTGGGCTATGCGGTGCGGGCCATGCAAGAAATTGGGGTGGAGGTCCCGGTGTTTGGGTTAGCCAAGCAGCATGAGTGGCTATTTGAGCCAGACAGCCCCAACCCTATCATTCTTGACCGGGATTCGGCAGCCTTAAAGATGCTGCAGCATCTTCGGGACGAAGCGCACCGCTTTGCCATCACCTTTCACCGCCAACTGCGGACTCGCCGCAATTTGAAGTCGCTGTTGGATGATGTGCCAGGCATTGGGCCGAAGCGCAAAAAGGCGCTTTTGCGCGCCTACCCGAATTTGGAAGCCATCCAATCGGCCAGCGTGGACGATTTGGGAAATCTTCCGGGCATGTCGCGCACGGCGGCCGAGTCCGTCCTTGAATATCTTAGGAAAAATCAGGTGAGGGGGAGTTCCTCATGAGACGCCTGTGGCTCTGGTTTTTTACGGCCGTGACGCTATTTGTTATGGCTCACCTCCACATGGGTATTGAGGCCACCAGCCTCGGCCGGGTGATTGTGGCCAGCATCGTGCTGGGATTGGTCAACTTGGTTGTCAGGCCCATCGTCAAGCTCTTGACGCTTCCCTTGACGCTGATTACGCTCGGATTGTTTGGCTGGGTGGTTAACGCCCTCATGTTGTGGCTGGTGTCGGCATTGGTGCCCGGGTTTCGTGTGGCGGGATTTGTTCCCGCCTTGGAAGCATCGGTAATTCTAGGGATTGTATCGGGGGTGGTCAATTGGGTCATTCGTCGTCGATCGCGCTAATTGCATTAGATCTGGATGGGACCACGCTAAAGGCGGACGGCAGTATTTCGGATCGATTACAGGCGGCCGTGGGTAAGGCGCTGGAACGGGGCATCCGGGTGATGTTGGCGACCGGGCGCATGGTACAGTCGGCAGAGCCATTTTGGCGGGAGTTGAAGCTGCCGCCGGGCCTTCTGGTTGCCTATCAGGGGGCGGTGGTAGCGGACATGCCGAGCGGCAAGCTGGTAGCTAAAACCCTGCTTCCTGACGAAGGGGCGCGGGCGGCGGTTCGTTGGGCTCTCGACCGTGAGATGTTGACGCAAGTGTATGTGGGTACGGAACTTTGGGTGTCGCGAGAGGACCCTCGCGTCCGCCAGTACATTGAAAAGAATCACATCCCCGCATGGGTTCGGACAGCCGAGGAAATGCTGCAGTGGCCGGAGCCGCCGATTAAGGTGCTGCTGCAGGATGAGCCAGAGGTTTTGGATCGAGTGCGGCGGCATTTAGAACCTGAAGTGGCGCGGTTCCCCATCCGCGTCTTTAAATCGCAGCCCGACTACTTGGAATTGGTGCACCAAGACGTCGGCAAAGCGGTGGGATTAGCGGCTGCCGCCCAAACGCTCAACATTCCCCAACAGCAGGTGATGGCCATCGGCGACGCTGAAAACGACATCGATATGCTGAAATGGGCGGGGCTGGGCGTTGCCATGGGGCAGGCACCGGATGCGGTTAAGCAAGCGGCTCAGGTTGTCACTGCTCCCATTTCCGAGGACGGTGCAGCACGGGCTATTGAGCGCTATGCCCTAGGGATGCCAGTGGTGGATTAAGTTTGTGCCCCAACGGCTCTCGAGCATGAGATACAACACTAAGGCGGCCACAGCTAGTACGAACAACGCAGTAAAGCGGCGCTCAATAGAACGCTCGCGGCGGGCCCGGGTTCGGGCTGCACGGCTGGATGGAAGTTCCGGTTCGACCAGCGTCGGCTGGTGACGGCGCTCTCGCCGGGACGGCGGTTGCAATGACGGGGGTTCGGTTTGAGCCATGGTCTCCTCCCTGTCGCAGTGGTGATTCCTTGTTATTCGACACCATTCGTCTCGGTATGTCAACGGGGAGAAACCAGAAAAGGTTACAATGGGGGAAATGGTGGCCGGGGAAAGGCGGGACGGGGTTTGGCATCGCGATTCATCATTATCACCGGCATGTCGGGAGCCGGCCGCAGTGAGGCCATACGGGCTTTCGAGGATTTGGGATATTTTTGCGTTGATAATCTGCCGCCCTCCTTAGCGGCCAAGTTTGCGGAATTGGCGAACCGAAGTCCGGATGTGCACGGGGCGGCACTAGGCATGGACATCCGCGGGGGGAGCTTCTTTCCCGAATTAGCGCAGGTGCTGGACGAGTTAGACGCCCAGGGCACGTCCTATGAAATATTGTTCTTGGAAGCCGACGAGGAGACGCTGATTCACCGTTATAAGCTGTCCCGACGGCGGCATCCACTCGAGGCGGGCTCGCGCCTGGTGGAGGCGATTCGCCAAGAGCGGGCGGCATTGGAGGAACTGCGGGGCCGCGCCGATCTGGTGATTGACACCTCGGGCTTAACCCCGTTGCAGCTTCGCCAACGGCTTAATGATGCCTTCCGCCTTCAGGAGACAGTGCCTTTTCAGATACGGTTGGTGTCCTTTGGCTTTAAGCATGGGCTGCCCAAGGATGCGGATTTAGTCTTTGACGTCCGCTTTTTGCCCAACCCCCATTATGTGCCTGAGCTCCATGCCTTGACCGGTAATGAGGGAGAGGTGGACGCCTACGTGATGGGATTCCCCTTGGCCCGGGAAACGTTGGAGCGGTTGAGTGAGCTCCTGGATTTTCTCATTCCGCAATTCCACAGTGAAGGAAAACCGGTCGTGACCGTGGCTGTGGGATGCACAGGCGGCCAGCACCGATCGGTGGTGTTTGCCAATCGCTTGGCGTCGCATCTGAAGAACGGCGGCCATGCGGTGTGGGTCGAGCACCGCGATTTGCCCCCAAGGACGGGGGAGGTCTAGATGTGGCGTTTTTTGGTGCCGGGTCTCAGAATTAAACGCTTTTTGGTGATTATTGCCTTAGGGTTTGTCGCGATTGGGGTGGCGTTTGGCCGTTGGTTGCTGCCGGATCCTATGAGTCTTTCGACCGGCGCCGTCATGTTCGCGGTGGGCGTGCTCATCGTGGCGGGGGCGTCCTGGGGACTTTCCAAGACTGTGGGCGATGTGTTGGGCTCCGACAAATGGGCGGGGGTTCTGTATTCCCGTCGGCAATTGGCCCGGGGACCCAAGATTGTAGCGCTCGGAGGCGGGACGGGATTGCCGGTGGTGTTGCGTGGGCTAAAAAACTACACCTCCAATCTCACCGCGGTCGTGACGGTTGCGGATGATGGGGGCAGTTCAGGCCGGCTGCGCGGCGACTTAGGAGTATTGCCGCCTGGCGATATTCGCAACTGCATGGTGGCCTTGGCGGATACTGAGCCCTTGATGGAGGAACTATTTCAGCACCGCTTTCAAAGCGGTGAGCTGAAGGGTCACAGCTTCGGCAATTTGTTTTTGGCAGCCATGGAGCAGACGGCGGGCGACTTTGTCACCGCGCTGAGGGAATCCAGCCGGGTTTTGGCCGTTCGTGGCACAGTGCTACCCGCCACCCTGGAAAAAGTGACCTTATGGGCGGAATTGGAGACTGGTGAGAAAATTTGGGGGGAGAGCAAGATCGGCAGGAGTCCGGCGCGCATCCGCCGCCTAGGCATGGAGCCGGAAGATGCCACGCCGCTGGCTGAGGCCGTACAGGCGATTATGGAGGCCGACATGGTGGTGCTGGGCCCGGGAAGTCTTTACACCTCCGTCATCCCCAATCTTTTAGTACGGCCTATCCAGGAAGCGATTCGCCATACCCCCGCGGTACGCGTTTATGTGGCCAACGTCATGACTCAACCCGGAGAAACGACACACTATACGGTGCGGGATCATCTCGACGCGCTGGAGCGGCAGGTGGGCCGCGGTCTGGTGGATGTGGTGCTGGTCAATAATCAGAAGGTGGACGACGAGGTGCTGGCCCGCTATCGCAAAGAAGGGGCGGAGCCGGTGCTGCCATTCGAGGGCGGTGCGTCGGCTTGGCCAGAGGTGGTGGCATCGCCCTTGATTACGGCCGACGGGGTAGTGCGCCACGACCCCCAAAAGTTGGCGCGGGCGTTGCTAAAGCTTTTGGTGCGCTACCGCCCGCATTGGTCGGAGGGCCGGATACTGGATGGGCTGTGGCTTGAAGCTCGCCTGCGGGAAAGGAAGCGAGGAGCGTGACTTGGTCGTTTACGCGCCAAGTGAAAGCGGAGTTGGCCGGCACGCCGCTTGGTTCGCTGCCGTGTTGTTGGGCGGAGCTCTGGGGACTGTCGGGCCGGGTGTCGGATCCATATGAGGATGGTGGACCTTGGGTGGAGGCCGGCTCGGCCTTTGTCAGCCGTCGCGCCTATCGCCTCATGAAACATCTGGATTTGGATCCGTCGATTCACATCGGCCGCCACACCCACCGAGTCACCTTTTCTCTGTGGGGGAACGATGTGCCGCCCCCGGATCTCGACCAAAGCCTTCGCGACTGTCCGGCGGGGCTGGTCCGGGGAGCCTTTTTGATGCGCGGGTATGTTTCCGAAATTGATCGCCCGGTCCATTTTGAAATACAGGCGGCCGGTCCTCGGCAAAGTGAGACGCTGGCCTGGGCTGTTGAGGCGCTAGGGGTGGTACCGCATACCTCGTCGCGCCGCAGCCAACCTCTTATTTACCTCAAAGACCGCGAGCAGGTGGCCTATCTGTTGGGGCGCCTTGGCGCCCATCAAACGGTGCTGGCGATCCAGAGCCAGAGCGTGGTGAAGTCCATGAAAAATCAAATCAACCGGCTGGTCAACTCAGAGACCGCGAATATGAAACGGAGCGTCGAATCGGGTCTTAAGGACGCGGAAAAATTGTCGGCTCTGGGTGCCCGGGGACGTCTATCGCGGCTTCCGGAAAATCTTCGCGAACTAGCGGAAGCACGTGTTGCCCACCCTGAGTGGAGTTTTGAGGAACTGGGCCGGAATCTCCATCCGCCTATCTCCAAGTCGGCGGTCAATCACCGTCTCAGGCGCCTCAGACTGTGGTTAGAACAGGAATCGGAGAATCGTTGATCAATTTTAGCACTTAGGTTGATCGTCGAGCCAAGATGGCTACAATATGAATAGGAACGTTGGTAGAGTCGCGGAATCATATGTGAATTGCGTCACAATTGAATCGTTTTGCGGAGATAGGAGCGAAGACTTATGATCACCCATTACGGGGCTTTGCTGCTATATGTTGTTGTGGCCTTTGTGGTCGCGTTTATGGTAGCCAACTCGTCAGAGCGCATGGGACCCAAAGCGCCTGGCGGATTGAAGGGCACCACGTATGAGTCGGGTATTGTTCCGGAGGCGCCGGTTAAGTACTTCTCGGTGCGTTTTTACCGGGTGGCGATGTTTTTCATGATTTTTGACGTGGCGGTGATGTCGCTCTATCCCTGGGCGACAAGTCTCAAAACACTGCATCAAGCGGGCATGCTAAAGGCACTGGCCTTCTTGGTGATTGTTGCCGTGGCCTTTATGTATGTGTGGAACAGGGGGGGATTTCAATGGGACTGACTTCGACCCAGTCTGCCCAAAAAGAGGCCGAACGCGGGATTCTTTTGACAACTGTCGACAAGATGACCCGCTGGGCGCGCAAGTCGTCAGTTTGGCCCGCAACGTTCGGGCTGGCCTGTTGCGCCATCGAGATGATGAGCGTGACCAGCTCGCGCTATGACCTGGCCAGATTTGGTTCCGAGGCCTTCCGCGCCTCGCCCCGACAGGCGGATTTGATGATTGTAGCTGGACGCGTGAGCCAGAAAATGGCTCCGGTCTTGCGGACCATCTGGGAACAGATGCCGGAGCCGAAGTGGGTTATCTCCATGGGCGCCTGCGCCTCATCGGGTGGTGTGTTTGACAACTACGCCATCATCCAGGGCGTGGATCACGTGGTGCCTGTGGATGTGTATGTGCCGGGCTGCCCGCCCACCCCGGAAGCGCTGATGTTCGGCATTTTGAAGCTCCGCGAGAAAATCCAGATGGGGTTGCCGCCGAAGTATCAGGAGATCGCAGAGCGGGGGGGCGCTTCATGAAGCTGACCGACGAAGGGATTTTGGACCGCCTCCAGGAACGTTTTCCGGGGAGCTTGGAGGTCGTGGCGAGCATTGATCAGCCGACCGTGACGGTTCCGCGCGAAATGCTTAAGGCGTTTGCTGAGCACGTGAAAAATGTCGAAGGTTATGTCATGTTCAACGATGTGCTGGCGGCCGATTGGTTTCCATCCCGCCCACGCTTTGAGCTCATTTACCACGTGTATCACCCGGAGAAGTTTCAGCGTCTCCGCTTTAAGTCGTTTGTGGCCGAGGATGAGCCCATGCCGACGGTGACCGACGTGTGGGCGGGTGCTAATTGGCCGGAGCGTGAAGCCTTCGATTTGTTTGGGATCGTGTTTGACGGTCACCCAAATTTGGCCCGCATTTATTTGCCCGATGACTGGGAAGGGCATCCCTTGCGCAAGGATTATCCCACCGCGGGCCCGCGGGTGGATTAGGAGGGATCAGCATGGCAGTCAACGATGTGAAAGACCAGCAGCTTGAACAAGCGCCGGACGAAACCATGGTGATAAACCTTGGTCCGCAGCATCCCTCCACCCACGGGGTGCTCCGGGTACGGTTAACGTTAGACGGCGAGCGGGTGGTGCAAGCCGAGCCGGTAATTGGATATCTACACACCGGATTCGAAAAAACGGCGGAAACGCTCACCTATCAGCAGTGCAACACCATAACCGACCGGCTGGACTATCTGGCGCCGATGACCAACAACTTGGCCTACGTGCTGGCTGTGGAAAAATTACTCGATATTGAAGTGCCAAAACGGGCCCAGTATATTCGGGTCCTCTTTTCTGAGCTCACCCGTCTGGCCAGTCACCTGGTATGGCTTGGAACTCACGTGATGGACCTGGGCGCCATGAGCCTTTTCTTCTATTGCATGCGGGAGCGCGAAGTGATCTTGGACTTGATTGAGGCGGCATCCGGAGTCCGCATGAACCCCAGCTATTTCCGGGTGGGCGGACTAGCCTATGATTTGCCGGAAGGCTTTCACGAGAAGGTCAGGGACTTCTTAAAGGACTTCCCCCGCTGGCTTAAGATGTATCGCAATCTCGTAGACGGCAACCCTTTGATTAACGAGCGCTTGGAGGGCATCTCCGTGCTTGACCGGGAGGCCTGCTATCAATATGGGGTGACGGGTCCCAACATCCGGGCGACGGGATTGGCCTTAGATCTTAGAAAGATTGAGCCCTACTGCTTTTATGAGGAGTTCGACTTCAACGTCCCGACGCGGACTGAGGGGGATGCCTACGCTCGCTTTTGGGTTCGTTACGACGAGATGTATGAGTCCTACAAGATTATCGAGCAGGTGATTGAGAAGATCGCGCCGCAGGGCGAGTACGCGACGCGCGACCGCAAGGTGGCGTTGCCGCCCCGTGAGGAGATTTACGGCAATATGGAGGCCCTGATTCACCAGTTCAAACTGGTGACGGCAGGATTTCCCGTGCCGGCCGGTGAGGTCTATCAGGCGGTAGAGGGACCGCGCGGCGAAATGGGATTTTACCTCATATCCGACGGTGGCCCAAAACCCTATCGCTGGCGTGCGCGCACGCCGTCTTACTACAATTTGCAGACGATGCCCATTTTGTGTCAGGGCGGGCTGGTGGCCGACGTGATTACCGCCATCGGAAGCATCGATATTATGCTGGGAGATGTCGACAAATGAAGCCAGAGTGGAAGGAATGGGCCCAAGAGGCCAAGGCGGAGTTCCCGAAGGCCAACTCAGCGCTGTTGCCGCTCCTGCATCGTATTCAGCGGTCGGAAGGCTGGCTGAGTCCCGAGACGCTGAGCGATGTGGCGGAGTTGTTGGAGCTGTCGCCGCAATACGTCCAGTCGGTGGCATCGTTTTACTCGCTTTACTTCAAGCAACCGGTCGGCAAAAAGGTGATCCACGTGTGCGTGGGGCTCTCGTGCATGCTGGCCGGATCGGATGAGCTGATGCATCGGTTGGAGCACAAGCTCAACATTTCGCAAGGGCAAACCACCCCCGACGGCGAGTACACCTTGTTGGAGGCGGAGTGTTTGGCCGCCTGCGACCTTGCGCCCGTGGCGCAGGTCAATCTCCGCTACAAGGGTCGGGTGCTGCCGGAAAACGCCGATCAGCTCTTGAATGAGGAGGTGTCTAAGTGAGCCAGACATATTATCTCCTTAGAAATCGAGAGGTTCCGGATATCGGACAGATCGAGGTCTACCAGGCGCATGGCGGGTACGATGCGCTGAAGAAAGCGCTCACCCAATACCAGCCGGAAGAGATCGTAGATTTGGTCAAGAAATCTGGTCTTCGCGGCCGCGGCGGCGCGGGTTTTCCTACCGGCGTGAAGTGGGGCTTTCTTGCCAAAGACGGTCGCCCGCGGTATTTGGTGGTCAACTCGGACGAAGCGGAGCCGGGTACCTTCAAGGATCGCGAGTTGATCGAGCATAACCCGCATCAATTGATTGAAGGCATGATTATTTCCAGTTACGCCATTGGTGCGGGGGAAGCGTACATCTACTGCCGGGGAGAGTTCCTCGAGGGCTATGAAGAGCTCACCCGTGCGGTGAAGGAAGCCTATGACGCCGGATTCCTGGGCGAGAACATTCTCGACAGCAACTTTTCCCTTCACCTCTTTGTCTATCGGGGTGCGGGCGCGTACATCTGCGGCGAGGAGTCGGCGCTCTTGGAGTCCTTGGAAGGTCGGCGGGGAAACCCGCGTTTGAAGCCGCCGTTTCCCGCGGTGGCGGGGCTCTATGGCATGCCGACGATTGTCAATAACGTCGAGACGATTGCCAACCTCCCGCCGATCGTCACCTACGGGGCCGAGTGGTATACCTCGATGGGCACCGAAAAGAGTCCTGGGCTCAAGATTTTTTCGGTCAGCGGCAAGGTCAACCGACCGGGCAATTACGAGATTCCGCTTGCGACCCCGCTTAAGACATTGATTGACGAGTATGCCGGGGGTATGCAGGAGGGCCGGTCGATTAAGTGCATTATCCCAGGCGGCAGCTCGGTGCCGCTCTTGATGCCGGACCAGTTGGACACGCCGCTAGATTATGAGTCGGTGCTCAAAGCCGGGTCCATGCTGGGTTCAGGCGGGTGTATCGTTCTTGACGATACGGTCTGCATCGTCAAAGCCAGCGCCCGCTTGGTGAAGTTCTATCGTGAAGAATCCTGCGGGAAGTGCACTCCCTGTCGGGAAGGCACCTATTGGCTGGCCGACGTGCTGGAACGCATCGAGGCCGGGATCGGCGACCAGGCGGACCTCGACACCATTTTGGATGTCGCTGACAACATGAATGGCAAATGTTTTTGCCCCTTGGGCGACGCCGCCATCGGGTTTTTGGTCAGCGCCGTCAAACATTTCCGGGACGAGTTCGAAGCTCATGTGACGGAGCGCGGCTGTCCATTGGAGGCGAAAGTCTATGATACGGTTAACTATTGATGACCAGGAGATTAGTGTCCCGGAAGGGACGCTAATTGCGGACGCCGCGGCCAAGCTGGGCATCGACATCCCGGTCTATTGCTATCATGAAGCCCTGGGACCGTTGGGTGCCTGCCGCATGTGCTTGGTGCAGGTGGAGAAAATGCCCAAACTGGCCACCGCTTGTACCACTGCCGTGTCGGAGGGCATGGTGGTGCATACCAGCGGACCTGCCGTGGACAAAGGCCGTAAGGGCGTCTTGGAGTTCCTTCTTATTAACCACCCCTTGGACTGCCCGGTGTGCGACAAGGGCGGCGAATGCTTTCTACAGGACTACACCTTTCAGTATGGGCCACCCAAGGGGCGCTTTGAGGAGCCCAAGATTCAAAAGGTGAAGGATGGGCCCATCAACGAGTTTATCTTGGTGGATCAGGAACGCTGCGTGCTGTGTCAGCGCTGCGTGCGGTTCATGGGCGAATATGTGGGCGAGCGGCAATTGCTGTTGGATGGCCGTGGAGTCGAGACGGTGGTGGCCACGGTGGACGGCAAGCCTGCTACCAGCCAGTTTTCCGGCAACGTCATCGATCTCTGCCCCGTCGGCGCACTGCTCTCGGTGCCATATCACCACAAGGCCCGGCCTTGGAACATTGAGCGGGAGGAAGCGGTCTGCACGCTCTGTCCAGTCGGGTGCACAACCTTGAATACCGGTCGTGACGGCCATATCGTACGGGTCGAGGGCCGACCGGTTCCGGACCGCAGCTGGGGCTGGCTCTGCGATCGCGGGCGCTTTGGCTATGACTTCGCGGTGAATGCCGACCGGGTGACCGGCTCCTTCCTCGAGGGGCACCCGGAAGCAGCGGCCCGAACCACGCGGCAAGTTGGCCAGTGGCTTAGCGAGACCGTTTCCCAGCATGGTGGGAATTCCGTCGCCTTTGTGGTAGGCGGGTTGCACTCCACCGAGGAAGCATACCAACTAAACCGTTTTGCCCGCGAGGTGGTCAAGACTGACCGCTTGGCGGTTAGTCGGGATGTTCCGGGATACCTGCCGCGAGGACTGAATGGAACCTTCCAAGACCTCGACGAAGCCGATGCGGTGATGCTAATTGGCACCGATCCTTATGAAGCCGTGCCGGTGGTGCATCTGAGACTGCGCGACCGGGTACGGGCTTTCCCCAAGCTTAAACTCATGGGGCTGGCGCCGCGGGAATTAGCCCGCGAAACGCTCGCGGTCGACACGGTCGTGACGCACGGTGGTCAGGAAGCAGCGGTTCTCGGAGCTGCGTTGCAACTAGTCGCTCCCGAGCATCCGGCCGTCCAGGCACTTCAAGTTCCATCCGTGGATGGGGTTGGTCAGGATCGCCTGCAGGCATTGGCTGAGGTCGTGGCGGAGAGCCAACATCTGACATTGTTGTGGGATGGACTGGAGGCCGATATGGAGTCGGTGCTGGTAGCACTGAAAGCGGTGCGCGGCGACAAGGCCACGCGGGTGCTGCCGACATGGGGCCCGAGCAACTGGCGCGGCTTTGAGCGGGCGGGCTTCTCGGCACACATTGAAGACCTTCGGGCGATCTTGGAAGATGCTAAGGCGGGCAAAATCCAGATGCTGGTGCTCTGGGGCGCCGACTTGCTAAGGGAATTCCCCGACCGGAAACTGGTCGAGGCCGCCTATCAGGCCGTTCCGGTGCTGGTGGCGGAATCGCTCTTCCCACCCGCAGGACGCGAATACTTCAAGGCCATCTTGCCGGCGACAGCGCCGGGGGAGGTTTACGGCACGTACGTCAACATGGAGGCACGGTTGCAGGTCGCTATGCCGTCGGTGCAGCCGCCCGGTCAGGCACGGCCCACCAAGGCGTATATTACAGCTTGGGCGCACGCCTTGAAGACGCCGTTTGTGCTGCAAGACGACTGGGATCCCTATGATGATAACTCGGGCGACTTGGTACCATGGGTGCCGGTCGACGAGAACGCCGTCAACCCGATTCAAGCGGCCCCATCGCCGGAGGGACTCGAGGTCATCACCGGGGCGCTAGTTATCGAGAACGGCATTCCTTCAGATATCCTAAAGCCGCGGATTCCTCTCTATCCCGGTCGTATTAGCGTCTCGGATGCGGAACGGCTGGGTGTTCAGGAACACGGCACGGTTGCGGTAAGCCGAAATGGGGAGACGATTCAGGTGCCGGTCGAGGTTGATCCGCGTCTGACGCCAGGACGGATCTTCATTCCGCTCGGTATGCCCCTCGTTCCGGTGAATCAGATTGGTGTCGGGGCAGCCCAAGTCAGCGTCAGCGAGGAGGTTCCGAGCGCATGATTTGGCTATCGGTGCTCTTTCTAGTCATTAAAATTGTGCTCCTGATTGCGATTTTGATGGGCGGTTTCGCCTATACCATGCTTCTGGAAAGGCGTCTTCTAGGATTTTTCCAACTCCGTCTGGGACCCAATCGGGTTGGACCGGGTGGGATGCTTCAACCCGTCGCCGACGGATTGAAGATGATGTTAAAGGAAGATTTGATGCCTGCCGGTGCAGACCCCATGGTCTACCGGCTGGCCCCCGTCATCTCACTGTTTGCCGCGCTCTGTGTTGACGCCGTCATCCCCTTCGGAGCGCCCATCCACCTGTTTGGTCTGACGGTGAATTTGGACATTGCCAACCCGTCGATTGGGCTCCTAATCATCTTTGCCTTTAGCTCCATCGGCGTATATGGTCTGGTGCTGGGCGGATGGGCCTCGCAGAATAAGTACTCGCTGCTCGGTGGCATTCGCGCCTCGGCGCAGGTCATCTCCTACGAGTTGGCTATGGGGTTGTCGGTCATGGGCGTCTTGATGATGGCGGGTACAGCCAATATGGAAGGCATTGTGCTGTATCAAAAGCATCATGGCTGGCTATGGCTTCCGCAGATTATCGCCTTTCTCATCTACTTCATTACCGCCATCGCTGAGACCAACCGAACCCCATTCGACCTTCCGGAGGCGGAGTCGGAGCTGGTGGCCGGCTATCACACCGAGTATTCTGGCATGCGTTTTGCCAGCTATGTTGTGGCTGAGTACATCAACATGATTACCGTCAGCGGCGTGGCTGTGACGCTCTTCTTTGGCGGCTGGCTGGGCCCCTGGCTTCCCCCGATCATTTGGTTTTTCATCAAAGTGGCGATTTTCCTGTTCGTGTTTATCTGGATTCGGGCAACGCTGCCGCGGTTCCGTTATGACAAGCTCATGAACTTTGGCTGGAAGGTGCTGTTGCCGGCGGCGTTGATTTACTTTCTCGGCACGGCGGCATTTGTTTCGGGATTGATTTAACAAGTTGAAGGAGGGATCGTCATGCTGGACGGAATCAAGGCCATCGCTAAAGGGTTGGGGACCACCTTCAAGGCGCTGGGCGAGCCTCGGGACACCTATCCCTACCCGGAAAAGCGGCGCGAATATTCGCCCCGTTTCCGGGGCAAGCACATGTTGGCCAAGGATGAAGAAGGGCATGAGTTGTGTGTCGGATGCGGCCTATGCGAAGCGGTGTGCCCGGCGCACGCCATCCGGGTGGTCGCGGCTGAGGCGCCGAATGACAAGCCGGTCTCCTGGACCAATCGCTATTCGGTGGACTACGAGGTGGATTTAATTCGCTGCATTTTCTGCGGCATGTGCGAAGAGGCCTGCCCGACCAATGCGGTGCGGCTGACGCCGTTTAATGAGTTGGCGGCTTATGATCGCGAGAGCATGATCGCCGACAAGGAAGAGCTGCTCCATCCAGCCATTCGGAAATGAGGTGACCGATCGGTCATGATTGGGTTTATCATTCTGGCGATTATTGCGCTGGTGGGCGGGTTTGGCGTCATCGTTGCCCGCCAACCGGTGCACAGCGCATTGTTTTTGATTCTCAACATCTTGTCCTTGGCCATCTTCTATATATTGCTGTCGGCCGAGTTTATGGCCGCCGCGCAAGTGATTGTCTATGCGGGCGCCATCATGGTTTTGTTCCTGTTCGTGGTGACGCTGTTAACTGCGGGTAAGGATGACCGCGAGCCTAAAGACAAGCTGGTAGGGCAGCGGGGCTGGGCCCTCATTTTAGCGGTGTTGATGGGCGGCGGGTTGGCGGTATTGGCCGTCAAGTATCCAAGTCAGTCCATTAATTTGGCACTCCCGCACAACTTTGGCAATCTGCACGGCATGGGCGCCATTCTCTGGGGTCCGGACTTCATCTATCTAGCGGCGGTGGCCTTGATGCTGCTCACGGCGGCCGTTGGGGTGCTGGTGCTCAATCGACCCCGGCGCGAGCAGAAGACCCGGACGCGCTGGAAGGAGGAAGGCGAGTCATCATGATACCGCTGAACGACGTCGTCGGATTGGGTGCGGTGCTGTTTGCCATTGGTGCCGTGGGTGTGCTGGTTCGCAAGAACCCGTTGATTATGTTTATGGCTGCCGAGATGATGTGGAACGCTGCGGCCTTAGTGTTTGTGGCCTACGCACGGTCGTTTCACGCCATGAATGGGCAGGTGATGGCCTTTATCATTATCGGCACGGCTGCAGCCGAGGTGGGCATCGGCTTGGCGATTATTGTCTCGGTGTTTCACCATCGCCATCGCTTAGATATTGATGAGGTTTCGGAGCTGAAAGGCTAGATAGCGACTACGCTTTGAAGGGGCGTTTACAGAATGCAGGGTTTAGTGGAGATTTTGGTCTTGCCGCTCTTGGGAGCCGCGACCATCACCGCATTCAAGGGACTGATGCCCAAGAAGCTGCCAGGGATTTGGGCCAGCTTTCTCGTGGTGGTCAGTTTCATCTTGAGCATCCTTGCTGACAGTCGGGTTCATGCCTTAGGAGCCAGCCACCGCGTCTTCTCCGGCGTGTTGTGGAACTGGGCCACAGGATTTGGTCCGACGATTCACTTCCGACTATATCTCGATCCGCTGTCGGCGGTGTGGCTGCTCATTATTACCGGTGTCGGGGCGTTGATTCACATCTACTCCATCGGCTATATGCACGATGATGCGGGTGAGGCGCGTTTCTTTTCCTATCTGAACTTCTTCATCTTTTCCATGCTGCTCTTGGTGCTGGCGGGCAATCTCATTGTGCTCTTGATTGGTTGGGCACTGGTGGGGTTGGCCTCGTATTTCCTGATTGGGTTCTGGTACGAGCGGCCGACCGCCGTTGCCGCCGCCAAGAAGGCGTTTGTCATGAATACCTTGGGCGATATCGGGATTTTGTTGGGTTTGGCGCTCTTATACATCCACTATCACGGGGTCGGCTACACCCATTTGTTCCAAGCCTTTAGCACGGCCAAGCCGGGCTCGGCTTTCTTCGAGTGGAGCGCCTTCCTGCTGTATGTCGGCGCGATGGCCAAATCGGCACAATTCCCGCTGCACATGTGGCTGGCCGATGCCATGGAGGGTCCCACCCCTGTGTCGGCCTTAATTCACGCGGCCACCATGGTGACCGCCGGCGTTTATTTGATGGCGCGGCTTTACCCGCTCTTGCGGCTCGCCCCCGTAACTCATGAGCTCATAGGTCTCATCGGCGCCTTTACGGCCATCTTCGCGGCCAGCGTCGCCTTTTTCCAGCAAGACATCAAGAAGGTGCTGGCCTATTCGACATTAAGTCAGTTGGGCTACATGTTCCTTGGGATTGGCGTCAGCGCCTATACCGCCAGTGTATTTCACTTCATGACCCACGCCTTCTTCAAGGCTTGTCTCTTCCTGGCGGCAGGAAGCGTCATCCATGCGCTGCAGGCCGAGCAGGATTTGAGCCAGATGGGTGGGTTGTGGAAGAAAATGCCGTGGACGATGGCCAGCTTCTTAGCGGCTACCTTGGCCATCTCCGGTATCCCGCCGTTTTCCGGCTACTTCTCCAAGGAAGCCATCTTGGGTCAGGCGTACAACTCGGGCCATTATTTCATCTGGGGCATTGGCGTGTTTACGGCCGGAATGACCACCTTCTATATGTTCCGTCTCTTCTTCCTGACCTTCTTTGGCAAGCCGCGCAATCAGCATCTTTACGATCACGCGCATGAAGCGCCTTTGGTCATGACCATCCCGGTGGTGATTTTAGGGGTGCTGTCCACAATCGGGGGGTTCTTTGGCGGCTGGCTGAATGGCTGGTTGGCTCCCGCCTTTCGTCTCTATCCGGGCGCATCGCACGCAGCATTGGAGTCGGGGCCGATGTTCGGCACGATTATCACGGTGGCTCTGGCAGTCATCGCCTTTATTGTCGCCTACCTGTTGTACATTCGCCGTGACACGGCACCGAAGGCCGGCACCAATCAGGCACCGGGTCTTTGGATGCTGAAGGCCTGGGGGATGGATGCGGTGTGGATGGCTATCGTAGTCAATCCGTTGAAGGTATTGGGCGACGGCATGTTGCTGGTGGAGCGGGCCATTTTGGGCGGGGTAGCCGGAATCGCTGTGGGCATTCAGGCCTGGGCCAGCGACTTGGCTCCCATCCAGACCGGCTACGTGCGGCGCTACGCGCTCTCCATTATGGTCGGCGGCGTGGCGTTGTTGGCCTACTACCTGATTCGCGTCGGATTCATCTCGTAAGGCTAAGGAGGCTAGGACATGTTTTTGGTATGGCTTTTAGCGGTGCCGCTCTTGGGCGCCATCGCAGCCTTGGTGGCCCCGGATCGGGCTGCCAAAGGGATTGCGGCCATCACCAGCGTGCTGACGTTGCTGGGTTATGCCGGCTTGCTGTTCATTAGCCGCGCATCCATCAATTGGGCCTGGATCCCCAAGTGGGGCATCCGCTTCCACTTGGTCGCTGACGGACTCTCGCTGTTCCTGTTAGGGCTATCAGCCGTCATGTTTGTGGTGGCGGTGTTGGCATCCAATAAGGAGGCAGGCCGGACTTACTACTTCTGGGTGCTGGTGCTGGCGTTTTCCACCTTCGGTCTCTTCGCGGCGGTGGACTTGTTTGTCTTCTATGTGTTCTGGGAGGTGCTGCTGATTCCGGTCTTCTTCCTTCTGACGGGATGGTCGGGAGAAAAGGGTCGGAAGGCCGCCATGAAGTGGCTGGTTATGAACTTGGTCGGAAGCTTCTTCATGTTGGTGGGGGTGGTCGCCCTGGCGGTCATCCACAATCAGAACGGGGGCGGCTTTACCTTTGAAATCGCCCAGCTGAGCCACATGTCAATGGCCAGCGGGGTAGCCAGCTGGCTGTTCTTCGCCTTTCTGGTGGCCTTTGCCATCAAGGCGCCGCTCTGGCCCTTGCACGGATGGATGCCGGAAACCTATCGCGAGTCTGAATCGCCGGTGACGGCCATTATTTCCGGCGTCTTGTCGAAGGCGGGCATTTACGGGATTCTTCGGGTGATGATTCCCATCTTTATGCCCCAGTTTCACCAATACCAGATGTGGCTTTTGATTGTGGCCACCATCGGACTCTTGTATGGAGCGTTCATGGCGCTGCGGCAAACCGACATGAAGATGGTGACTGCCTATGGCTCCTTGTCCCACATGGCCATGATGGCATTGGGGATATTCTCCCTGACCCAAGCGGGATTGCTTGGCACCACCTTCTACATGGTGGCTCACGGATTGATGGTGGGCGGCTTGTTCTTGGTGCTGGGGCTTTTGGAGAAGCGCACCGGCACCCGCTCGATGGCAGAGCTGGCGGGCTTGAACCGTTCGGCGCCCCGCCTGGCGGCCTATTTCCTCTTCTTCGTGCTAGGGACACTGGGACTTCCGGGCCTTCCGGGATTCGCGGGTGAGTACATGATTATTCAGGGGCTCATCATTTCCCATGTGGTTTTCGCTGTCATTGCGGGGTTTGTGCTGATTGTGGCTGCCTGGTATATGCTCCGGGTGTTCCAAGGCGTGATGCAGGGACCTGTGCGCACCAGCGGCATCAAGGATCTGTTTACAGGTCAGGTGGTATGGCTGGTGCCCTTGGCTGGTTTGGTGATTTTGTTGGGCGTGTGGCCTGCCGGGATTACCAGCCATGCGGTTCCGTCTCTTTATCACGCCATGCATGTGGCGTTAGGGAAAGGAGGCGTGCGCTGATGAGCTACGCCTTGTGGCCCGAGTATAGTGTGATCATTGGCATCTTCATCACCATGTTTTCCGTCATGGCGTTTAAGGCGCGCTCCATTCAAGCCTATTGGGTGGCCCTGACCACAATTGTCGCTTCAGGCCTTATTACCGTAGTGGATTGGGGAAGCCCAGGCTTCCCGGCATCGCTTTATGCTCATGGGTTGTCAGTGGATGCCTTTAGCTTGGTGGTTAACGGACTGGTTCTACTAGCAGCGGGCGGAGCGCTGCTGATTGGCTGGAACGACCGGCGATATGGCCCAGACTTCCCCGTGTTGGTGCTCTTGGCCATGCTGGGCATGATGGTGCTGGGAATGGCCAACAACTTCATCGTGCTGTTTATCGGCATTGAGCTGTTGTCGTTGCCGCTCTATATCCTCGCCGCCAGCCACGGGCCCGGACCGAGTGGTGAAGCAGGGCTGAAGTATTTGCTGTTGGGGGCGTTTTCTAGCGGCATCCTGCTGTTTGGCTTAGCCCTCTTATATGGATCGTCCGGCACAATGGTTTTCACGCAGTTGGATCCGTCCCATATGATTTTCCCGTTAGCGGCCGGGGGACTGGCGCTGACGGTGGTTGGGCTCACCTTCAAACTGGGCATTGTGCCGTTCCACATGTGGATCCCGGACGTCTACGAGGGTTCGCCCACGCCGGTGACCAGCTATATGGCTTTTGGCACCAAAGTCGGAGCCGCGGCCATCTTAATGCGCTTTCTCTTCTTTGGGTTTTCCTTGGACACCGGCTGGTGGGGCCCGGCTCTGGGCTATTTGGCGGTTCTCACCATGGTGGTCGGCAATCTATTGGCCTTGGCGCAAAAGGATCTTAAGCGGTTGCTGGCCTATTCCGGAATTGCCAACGCCGGCTATCTCTTGGTGGGAATTGCCGCGCACAATATGTTCGGGGCGCGAGCCTTGTTGTTCTACCTGTTGCCATACGGCTTAGCCGTGTTGGCCGCGTTTGCCGTGATTTACATGGTGGCGGGTGAACGGGAAAGCCTGACGGTTAATGACTTGTCGGGACTCTATCGCCGCTCTCCGTGGCTGGCCGGCTTTTTAGCCGTTGCCATGCTGTCTATGGCCGGCATTCCCTTGACAGGAGGCTTTGTCGGCAAGTTCTATCTCATTCAAGCGGCGCTGTTTGCCAACCAGCCGGGCTTGGCGATTGGATTGGTGGTCGGTGCGATGGTCGGGTTGGCAGCCTATGTCCGCCCCTTGCAGCGGGCCTTTTCTGCTCCCAGCGGCGAGGTTGACACCCAACCGATCCGTTGGCCCTTGGCTGGGGCCATTGTGCTGGTGGTGGCGGTGGTTGGGACCATCGGACTAGGCGTCTACCCGGCACCCGTGGTGCATATCGTAAATCACTCAGCTGCTTTCTATTGGTTGCGCTAAGCGGCTTTTCGGCATGATATGATGGAGCGGAGACTCTTCTGTTTCATTGCAAACCCGTTAAAGGAGCTACGCGATTGGGCCTGTTCACCCTGATAGCTGACCAAATGGCAGCTGTCGACCGACGGCTGAAGGAAGTGCTGGAGCAGCACAACCCGGTCGTTCGCGAAGTATCGGACTATTTACAGGAGGCCAGTGGCAAACGGCTTCGGCCCGCGCTGGTGTTATTGGCTGGGCAATTTGGCCAGGCCCCGGCGGTTGCGTCCGATTTGTTGGACGTGGCCTCGGGGGTTGAGATGATTCATATGGCTACCTTGGTGCATGACGACATCATTGACGAAGCCGACATGCGTCGGGGAATCCCGGCCGTGCGCTCCAAATTCTCAAATCCAGTGGCGGTGCTGGCGGGTGATTTCCTTTTCGCCCGCGCCTTCCAACTGCTGTCGGCAACGGGACGGCCGGAAATTGTGAATTTGGCCGCGGATGTGGTCTATGTGATGTCTACCGGGGAAATCAGCCAGCATCTGGATCAGGGCAAAATCGCCTCGGAGGCCGCCTATTGGCGGCGCATCGAGGCCAAGACCGGCCATTTCCTAGAGGCTTGCTGCCGGCTAGGCGCGGTGGCTTCTCGGGCTCCGCAGTCGGTTCAGGATGCGCTGGGCCGTTATGGGCACCATATTGGCCTAGCGTATCAGGTGATTGATGACTTGCTGGATTGGACCGCCGACCCTGAACGGTTGGGCAAGGCGGTGGGGGAGGATATCGCGGCGGGCATCTACACGCTTCCGGTAATTCATGGATTGGAGACACCAGAGTTCCGGGCGCCGCTTAAGGCGGCGCTCGAACAGGGGGCGGAGTCGGTAGATGCCGTGCGGGAGCTCCTGGTTGAGAGTGGCGCGCTCGCGTATTGTCAGCGACGGGCTGGCGAACACTTGCAGGCGGCCCGCGAGGCTCTTGCCGAAGTGTCTTCCGGTCCCGAACGGCAGGCGCTCGAAGATGTAGCGGAATTTATAGGAGTTAGGGATCATTAATGCAGCGACATGACGGCAAGTTGCGAAAAATACCGGAGACCACCATTCGGCGCCTGCCTGCGTATCTTCGGGCATTGACACTGACAGGTCTGGACCGCGTGACCTCGGAGACCTTAGGTCAGGCTTCCGGTTATTCCTCTGAGCAGGTGCGCAAGGACCTCGCCTACTTCGGGGCCTTTGGCACCCGCGGGGTGGGCTATGACGTATCCATGCTGACGCAGGAAATTCGCCACATACTGCAGCTGGATCAAGGGGTGCGGGCTGTGGTGGTGGGAGCCGGCCGACTGGGTACGGCCCTCGTACGCCACACCGACGAAATGGCCAGTGACGTGGTCATTAGCGCCGTCGTGGACATCAACCCTGTGGTGATAGGCACAGCGCTGGGGCATTTGACGGTGGAGCCGCTAGACCACTTGGAGGACTTGATTGCTGAGCGGGACATCGGGATGGGCATCATTACCGTCCCGGCGGCGGGAGCGCAGGCGGTGTGCAACCGCTTAGTGGCGGCGGGGGTGCACGCCATTTTAAACTTTGCGCCCACCTCGCTTACCGTGGGCAATCCAGAAGTCTTCGTGCAAGACATTGACCTCACCCTGGAAATGCAGGCGTTGGCGTACTTCGTGGGAACGGCGGCCCGCACGCGACCTTGAAGAGCGACCGACGCGGGGAACTAGGGATTTCGCTCATCGTGCTCAGTTGGGGAATTAACTATGTGGTGACCAAAATTGGGGTCGCCCAGCTGTCCCCAGTGGATTTCGTTTTTTGGCGGTTTGTTGGCACCGCCCTTTTTGCGTTGCCTTGGACTCTTAGAAAGCGGCCGCGAGGGCGGCGCGAGTGGCTCGGCATCGTGGTCATGGGATTGGTCGGGGTCTCCCTCTATCAATGGCTCTTCTCAACCGCACTAAACTTGACGCTTTCTGCAAATGTAGCCTTCATTTTCAACCTGTCACCGCTCTTGACGCTGCTCTGGCAGCGTGTCGTCCAGAGACGGGTCATGGGTCAACACATCTGGTGGGGGGCGGCTCTATCGTTCGCGGGCGTGGCGCTATTGGCGCGCGCTTCGCTTCACGGCGGCGGGTATCTTGGGGATGTCTTCGCGCTGGGAGCCGCGGCGTCTTGGAGTGCTTTTGCCCTCATTACGGACCATTTTCGGGTGTCGGTGACGGGGCTTGCGCAGACAGGATGGATTAGCCTGATCGGGGCGTTGGGATTATTGCCCTTTGTAAATTTCGCCGCACCGTGGCAGGCGGGTGGCAGTACGGTATGGCCACTTCTCTACACCATTATTTTTGTGACTCTGATGGGGCTCTCACTCTGGCAGACCGCCGTTGCCAGCTTAGGAGCCGGACGGGCCTCTTTGATGCTGTATATTATTCCGTTGGTGGCAGCGGTGGCCGGCTGGGTGTTTTTGGGCGAACGGCTCGGCATTTTGGAGGGGGTAGGTGCGGTGGCAATTTTGGCGGGGGTGGCGTGGGCCGACGGGCGCTTTATGCGGCAAAAGTCCGGGCCCATGGAACCTCCGGCGGCGGAAGAGAGCGTATGATCCAGCTTCCGCGAAGCACATGGATTATGGGACCCATGACCCCGGAGGCTGCTGGTGAGGTGGTTCAGTGGCGGTACCCGCCTCCCTTCGACTTCTACAATCTCGAACCGGCGCCCGAAGTGCTGGCGGAACTTCTCGATGGCTCCTATCATGTTGCCCGAGACACGTCCGGGCGGGTGGCCGCTTTCTATTGCACCGGTGTGGCCGCGCGGGTGCCGGACGGCGTGTATAGCGAGAACTATCTGGATGTCGGGTTGGGGTTGCGGCCCGATCTTACTGGCCGGCGGCTGGGCGGCCCGTTTCTTGAAGATGTGCTGGAGGTGCTTGCGCGCAGTTCTCCAATCGCTGGGTTTCGCCTCACCGTCGCCACCCGCAATCAGCGCGCTGTCCGCCTCTATCAACGGCTTGGCTTTGCCATTGTTCGCACATTCAGCGCCGCCAGCGGCTCGTTTTGGGTGATGGTGCTACCGCTTTCGGCCGATACGCCCAGCTAAAAAGACGAGGGCTCCAATCGCCAAAAGCACACGCCCCAGCCAGAGCGTGTGGTTTCCGAGCGCCATGACACCGGCAATGACCAGGCCAACGGCTGAGAGATTGCTGGAGAGAAGGCGCACGGAGCGATTTACGCGCGCCAATTCCGTCTGCCCGCGGACCCATTCGATTTGCGTCTCGAGGTTCCCTTGGTCCAATGTGTGGAGCACCTTGGCGGAAAGGAGGGGCAGTTCGGCAAGGGTACGGGCATAGCGCTTGGCGTGCTGAGCCATATAGCCCGCTGTCCCGCCAGCCTCCTCGGTGACAAAGCGGCGCACGTAGGGGGTAAAGAGTTCTATCAGGTTGATTTCGGGATAGATGGCGGTCGACAGCCCCACCAATATGGCGATGGCGCGGCCTAAGAAAGCAAAGTAGCCGGGCACTTGAATGGCCTGGTCGCGCAAAATGCTTTCCGCATCGCGCAGCATTTGCGGGATATCCAGATTCCCCAACTGATCCAAGGTTTCGGCGTAATAGCGGTCGAAGAGATAGCTGAGGCGGCGGCGAAGCGCCGCGATGTCTGCGTCCGGGCGGATCATGCCGATGGCCGACATGGCCTCAATGAGAGCCCCCGGGTCGCGGGTGGAGACGGCCACAAAAATGTGGCGGATGTGGCGTTTGGTGGCTAAGTCGAGGCTTCCCACCATGCCGTAGTCTAAAAGCACAATGCGGCCGTCATCATCCACTAAGAGGTTCCCCGCATGAGGATCGGCATGATATAGACCCGATTCCAACACCATGTGGAGATACAGGCGGATGACCCGTTCCGCCACCTGTGCGCGCGAAATGTTGTGCGCTTCGAGTTCAGCCACCCGATCGATTTTGATGCCCTCGCAGAATTCCATCACCAGCACACGGCCGGTGGAAAGGGCGGGAAAGGTTTCAGGGACCACGACGGTTGGATCGGCGGCCAAGTCCTCGCGGATGGCTTCCGTGTTCGTGAGTTCGCGATGATAGTCCAATTCCTCAAAGACCAAGCGGCGAAATTCGCGCAGCACCGTCCGTAGGTCAAACGTGCGCCCAAAGTGTGAAAAACGGGTGGCTAAGGAAACAACCCATCCGAGTGCCTTCAGGTCAGCTTCGACAATGCGATGAATACCGGGACGCTGCACTTTGACAGCGACACGTGGGCCGTCCTTGAGGACCGCTTCGTAAACTTGACCTAAGGATGCGGCCGCGACCGGCGTTTCGCCAAACCACACAAAGTGATCGGAAAGCGAGCCCAGCTCCTTTTCCAAAATGGGCCGGACAGCGGCCCAAGGCGCGGCCTGGACACTATCTTGCAGTTTAGCCAGCTCGTCTAAATAGGGTTTGGGAAGGAGGTCCACGCGGCTAGACAGAAATTGGCCGACTTTGATGAGAAGGCCCCCCATTTCCTCCGCGCGGCGGCGAAAGCGAGTTGCTTGGCGTTGGTACAGGGCAGTACGGCGCGGTTCCGCCACGTCCGGGGGTTGATTTTTTAAGGTGAGTGCCTGCCAAATGAGCTCCACCATGATAGACACGAAGAGGAAGGTAATGCGGTAGCTGCGCCACAGAACAGACCGGGTGGACGCACTCTGGGCGCGACGATCCATGTTGTCCCTCCTCAAAAAATGACCTTCAAAACTTGGTTGTGCACGGGCCCCGTCGTTCGTCGGTATTCAGGGTTAGGCTCGTCCGCATCACCAGTCTAGCATACCGGGATAACCGGATACGGACATGGTGTTTGGGATTAACTGTGGTAACCTAAGAGGGGAATTTTCAGGACGCGGGTGTGATTTGGTGCTATCGTTTATTCATAACATGACGGCGTTCTCCTGGTTCATCTCCATCGTGGACATCGCCATCGTGTCGTACGGCATATATCGGTTATTTCTCTTGATACGCGGCACCCGCGCAGTGCAGCTCATCAAGGGCATTGCTCTGCTGCTGTTGGCGGTTCCTATCTCTAAATGGCTAAAGTTGTCCGCTACCCATATGGTGCTGCAGGACATCCAGACCATGCTAATCGTTGCCATCCCCATTGTGTTCCAGCCGGAGTTGCGCCGAGCCTTGGAGCAATTGGGGCAAGGCCGGTTTTTTTCCGAAAATCTTTTGGCCCGCAATGAGGAAGTGGATGTGGCGCACGTGATTGATGAGGTGGCACGGGCAGCCGACCGTCTGTCCCGGAGCCGAACGGGGGCCTTAATGGTGATTGAGCGGCAAACGGGGCTGCAAGAGTATGTCGCCACCGGCACGCCCATCGGCGCCGTGGTGAGTGCCGCCTTGTTGGAAAACATCTTCGTGCCCAACACACCCCTTCACGATGGCGCCTGCATTATTCGCGGCGATCGGGTAGTGGCAGCGGCAGCCTTCCTTCCGCTCACCGAAAGCGCCCAGCCGGGAAGCGAACTGGGAAGCCGCCACCGCGCCGCCATCGGCATTAGCGAGCAATCGGACGCCATTTCTGTGGCCGTCTCGGAGGAGACCGGGTGGATATCCATCGCCGCGGAAGGCCGCCTGTATCGGCGGCTGGAGGATCGGGCTCTTCGTGAAATGTTGATGCGCTATCTTAGGCCCCGTCCTCACCCGCCGCTTCGCCTATGGCATCGGGGGGCGCAGCCATGACTGACCGCCTCTTGGAGAACAACACCTTTCTCAAGATTCTGTCCGTGATTGTGGCCATCTTTATTTGGTTTCGGGCCGGTCCGGCGGCGCATGTTCCAAACGAAAACCACACCATTCAGGGGGTGGCCGTGGGATGGTCGACCATCAACCCGCATTTGACGGTGCTGTCATTGAACCCGGGAACGGTGACGGTTCAAATTAGTGGTCCACCGAGCTCGGTGAACAGCAGTTCGACCGCCAGTGTCTCGGCCCTGGTCAATCTGTCCAATATTAAGAGTCCTGGCACCTATCTCCTGAAGGTGTCCGCTTCGGTGCCGGCTGGGGTGACGCCGGTGTCGGTAACGCCGAGCCGTGTGGAGGTAACTGTAGCCCGGATTGGCAATACTAAGCGACCAGTGGAGGTGCATTTGGGCGGACAGCCGGCAGCGGGTTATGAGCTATCCAATTATTCCAGCAGCATCAAGGACGCCACGGTATCGGGTCCCACCAATGCACTGAGACAGGTGAAGGCGGTAGCAGGGACGGTGTCGCTGTCCGGGCATAACACGACATTTAGCCAGGATGTGGTGTTGGAACCGGTCAATGCGGCCGGTCGGGTGGTTCCGAAAGTGCAGGTTGATCCGCCCACCGCCGCGGTCACGGCGACGATCAAGAAGAAACCACCTGAGAAGGTGTTGCCGGTGGTGTCCAAACTCACCGGGCAGCCCGCGTCGGGCTATACCGTCTCGCAAATCAATGTATATCCGTCGTCGGTGACCGTTTCTGGGACAACCCAGACATTGGCCGGGTTGAACCACATCTTTACGGTGCCGGTCAACGTGTCGGGAGCGACCAAGACCATTACCGAATCGGTGCCGGTTCAGCTTCCGTCCGGCACCAGCCTGGTAAGTTCTGGTCAGGTGACGGTGACTGTCACCATTACCAAGGGGAGTTAATAGGGTAGTTCTACACACCTTTAGAGAGAAGGCGGGATTGGGTTGTCGCTATTTGGCACCGATGGTGCGCGAGGCATCGCGAATCAAACCTTAACAGCGGAGTTGGCTTACGCCATTGCAAAGGGGACGGCCCGGCATCTACCGCGTCCGGCTCGGGTTCTCATTGGACGGGATACCCGCATATCCGGCCCACTCTTGGAGGCCGCGTTGTCGGCCGGCTTTATGGAGTCGGGGGTGGATGTGATGCTGGCCGGCGTGGTACCGACCCCTGCTCTCGCCTATCTTATTGGTGCCATGAAGGCAGACGCCGGGGTGATGATCTCCGCGTCGCACAACCCTCCGCAATATAACGGCATTAAGCTGTTGGACGTGGCGGGACGCAAGTGGGAGCCAGAGGCGGAGGCCGCAGTGGAGCAGGCCATTGCCGACAAGGATTGGCCCGCCCCCGATGCCCACCATATTGGGCAGCAGCATGCGTATCAGGACGCCGCGCCGGCCATCTATCAAAACCGCCTGCTAAGCATTTTTGCCGGACGTTTGCCGGAATGGAAAGTGGTGTTGGATGTGGGCCATGGCGCCGCTGGACGAACGGCCCCGGCCATTTTTCAAGCCCTTGGTATCCCAGCTGAGGTTTTGCACGGTGAACCCCTGGGTGAGCTCATCAATGTCGATTGCGGGGCCACCCATCCTGAGAAGGTGCGAGAAGCGGTTCTGCGGTCCGGAGCCGCCATTGGACTCTCCTTTGACGGGGATGCCGATCGGGTCATCGCGGTGGACGCCACCGGTCGGATCGTAGATGGCGACGAAATCCTTTATGTTCTGGCTCGCGACTTGAAGGCCAACGGCAAGTTGCCGCACAACCAGGTCGTGGCCACCGTGATGACCAATTTAGGGATGCAGCGGGCACTGGAAGAGGAGAACATCGAATTGTTGCGCACGCCGGTTGGGGATCGCTGGGTGGCGCAGGAGATGAGGAGTCGCGGCGTGGCACTGGGTGGCGAACAGTCCGGCCACGTCATATTAAAAGAGTGGACCGAAACCGGTGATGGGGTTTTGACGGGGTTGGCTCTGATGGCCGCGTTAGGGGAAATGGGCTGCACGCTAGAAGAAGCTGTGGCGCCCTTGGTCCGCTATCCCCAAATTCTTAGAAATGTGCCACTGGCGGAACCCGTGAGGGACTGGACGGCGATTCCGGGTCTGCGCAAATCCGTCGCAGAAGCAGAAGCAGCGCTCGGGGAAGATGGCCGCGTGCTGATTCGTCCATCCGGGACGGAGCCATTGCTTCGCATCATGCTTGAAGGGAGGGATGTGGAACTGATCAATGAGTGGGCTCACCGGCTCGAAACGGGAGTGCGTCAAGCCTTGGAGTCGGCTGAGGCTTAAGCGTAGAGCCGAGCGCCGGACCCCCAGGGGCATGATGGGGGTGACGAGGAGAGGGATCTCGAAATTTCGGCGGGTGACCTCCGGCTTCCCAGCAGCCGTTAAATCACGGACAAAGGTAGTCCGCAAGGGCGACACAAAACCGTGCGGCTGGGACCGACTCACTCTATCGATGGAGGCGAGTCTCATGTGCGGGATTGTCGGATTCGTCGGCAAAGAGGGAGATGCTTTGCCGTTTATTTTTGATGGCCTGAAGCGACTTGAATATCGGGGCTATGACTCCGCTGGGATCGCACTGGCGGAAGCGGGCGGAATTGCCCTCAAAAAGACCCGCGGCAAGTTGGAAGCTTTGGGGCAAATCATTGGCGGTATGCCGCGGGGAGTGCCCTGCGGAATCGGCCATACCCGTTGGGCAACCCATGGACGTCCTACGGATGAAAATGCGCACCCGCATACCGATTGCAGCGGGACCATTGCTACGGTGCACAACGGCATCATCGAGAACTTTCAGGAGTTGAAACAGGAGTTAGAGGAGAAGGGCCATCGCTTCGCTTCTGATACCGATACGGAAGTCATTCCCCATTTGTTGGAGGAATACGGGGCTCAGCAGGATTTGGTCAAAGCCGTGCAACGAGCGGAAAAGCGGTTGAGCGGCGCGTACGCCTTCCTAGCCATTTGTTCCACTCAGCCGGACAAGATTGTGGCCGTACGCCGATCCAGTCCGCTGGTAATCGGTTTGGGGGAGGGCGTCAACTATGTGGCTTCGGACTTCAGCGCCTTTTTGTCCGCCACCCGGCAAGCCGTGGTGCTCGAAAATGGGGATATGGCGGTGGTAGAACCGGATAACGTAACCATTACCGACATGGCCGGAACGGCCATCGTTCGGCAGCCGTTGACCATTGACTGGGATATTCGCCAGGCGGAACGGGGCGGATATGCTCATTTCATGCTGAAAGAAATTATGGAGCAACCGGACGTGTGGGGTGATTGCCTTCTAGGCCGTACGGAGGGTGACCGCGTTGTCGTTGAGGAACTCGGCCTTACCGAGACGCAGTTGGAACAGGTTCGCCGCATTCAGGTTGTGGCAGCCGGCACTGCGTATCATGCGGGCCTCATTGGCAAAGCCCTGATCGAGCGGTTGGCCCGTATTCCTGTCGATGTGGCTGTTGCCTCCGAGTTCCGTTATCAAGATCCAGTGCTGCAGCGAGGCACGCTTGTGATGGCCGTGTCTCAATCTGGTGAAACGGCAGATACCTTGGCCTGCATCAATCTCGCGCGGCAACAGGGAATGCCGACCTATGCGCTAGTCAATACCGTAGGGTCCACGATTGCGCGGGAAAGCGACGCCGTAGTCTATACGCACGCCGGACCCGAAATTGCCGTTGCCTCCACTAAAGCCTACACTACCCAGATTCTTGTGTTAACACTGTTGGCGCTTGCGCTGGCGGACGTTCATGGTCGGCCTCGCCCTGACCTAGTGCGCAGTCTATTGACCCTTCCTAAGATGGGGGCAGACATTCTGGCTGAAATGGAACACATCGAGGATATGGCGTCCAGACTGTCCACCAACCGCGATGTCTTCTATATCGGGCGTGGGCTAGACTACGCGTTGGCCATGGAGGGGCAGCTGAAAATCAAAGAAATTGCCTACATTCACGCCGAAGCCTATGCGGCCGGCGAACTGAAGCATGGAACGCTAGCGCTCATTGAAGACGGAACGCCGATAGTAGCAATTGTTACCGAAGACAGCGTGGCAGAAAAGAGCATCTCTAATATCCTCGAAGTGAAGGCGCGGGGGGCTGAGGTGTGGGCGATCGTTGATGATCGGCTCAAAACTCGGGTTCCAGTGGATCATCTCATTCCCATTCGGGTGCCAAACGCGCTGCTCGCGCCGGCATTAGCAGCTCTACCGCTTCAAATGCTGGCCTATTGGACTGCTGTTAAGTGCGGTCAAGACGTCGACCAACCGCGTAATCTCGCTAAATCCGTGACCGTGGAATGACGGTATAGACTGTGCCGCCTATTGATGTTTGGTAATAAAGTTCTGCGCTGACGCCGGGGAAACCCCGGCGTTTCGCGTCGTCTCCTACGGCATCTTGTGGACCTAAACTTAACGAGGCGAATGGGCTGTTAACGGGCCGGATAGCAGATTATTCGTATCGTTAAGCAACTCGCGTTGAGCTTCCCGACGCAAGAACATTTTCCTGAATGTGGTAACATTGGACTAGTGCAAGAATGGAAACAATTCCCTGCATAGCAGGTTGGTTCAATCTGAATGGAGGAATAGGTAATGAATACCGTTGGTGACTCAGGTTTTGCTCAATACAAATCGACAATCACGGGTGGCATGAGCCAGTTTCTTGCAGGAAACCAGGCAAAACTAGCCTCGATGGTAACCGACCTACACGATCTCGTTTATGTAGCCAATTACATGGTAGAGGAGGGCAAGCTCTTCGAACCACCGAATGCCGCCTTATCGGGGTTGCCAACGCTCTACGCCAGAGTCTGTCACGGACTTTGGGGAGCACTTGGATGTGTCCAAATGGGCGCTCTGGCTGAGACGGCGAGTACTCTGCGGAACCTTTTTGAGGCGGACATCTCGGTGCAGTTTATGTTGGCTAGTCCGAGTGCCCGTTCCCAGCTCTTTGGAGAATTCCAGACTGCGCAACAGTACTATCATCTTAAAGGCATTGAAGAAGTCGAGCAGGCCACGGGGACCCAGGTCCCATTTGGTCCTTCAGCCCAAGAGAGGTCCCGCGTCAAGGCGAATTGGAACACGGTTAAGAACCAGTTTCCCGAACGTCCCGTCAGCCAATGGTGGTGGTGGGAATTTGCTAAACAGCAACCTGACGGCGGGGTCAAGGCTCTGGCTGGCAAACAACAGGTCAGTTGCTCTCTAAAGACGGTGTGCAAGGAATTGGATAAATCGCGGAGTGATTACAAATACACTGAACGGTACGCTCGTATGTATTCAGCCTTTTCGATACCCGTTCATCCGTCTTCCCAGCAGGTACGAGCCATGTTGGGGCCCACTGGTAATCCAACGTTAGGACCTTCGTTCAACTCGACGTTGGCTCAAGTCGTAGGGCTACTCGGTCACTTAGCTGCCGGTACTTTGGATGACATCATTGGCGCGTTTAAACACCCTTCCGCTCCTTGGGCACATGCGCACTTGCATGCAATAGCCGCTCGGTTTGTGTCCGACGCTCAGTCTATCGAGGGTTTTTCATAACCCGAAGTCCTTGATTTGCAATGCTTGTGGGGTCTGAGAAAATTTCTTTCCCCCTGAATTAG
>NZ_JABBVZ010000290.1 GCF_012933365.1 Sulfobacillus harzensis
TTCTATGGGGAGGAGGGCGCTCAAGGGGCACTCGCTACCACAGCCAAGCCCCGAGGCCCCTCTTTACCTACCAGATAGGATAACGTGAGCTTTCCGCTGCAGGTCACGCCCGTTTAACTTTATTTGCTGCGACTTAGACAGTCGAACCGCCCCTTTGATTAACGAGGTAAAAATTTGTTTCGGGCCGACACCCTTCGACGTATCTCGCCTAGGGGGGGTGCTACAATCACGAAAGTGTAGCTCACTTCGGGAGGGGATGCCGTTGGCCGTCGGAACAGATGATCGGCTGTTACAGGCAGAGGAAAATTTTCGGGCCTTGGTGGATGCGGTCGAGGAATATGCGATTTTTGCGCTCGACGCAACCGGCCGCGTAGTCAGTTGGAACGCAGGCGCCCAGCGCATCAAGGGGTATACGCGCGAAGAAATCATCGGCAAATATTTTGGATGTTTCTATTCCCCACAGGACCAGGCCGCCGGGAAACCGGAATGGGTGCTTAAAACCGCAGCGCGGGAAAGCCGCTTCATGGAAGAAGCCAAACGGATCCGCAAAGATGGATCATCGTTTTGGGCCAACGTAGTCGTCACCGCGATCCGCACTCCGGACGGGGCCCTTCAAGGATTTCTAAAGATTACCCGCGATGTCACTGAACGCCGCCACGGAGGAACTCGAGCGGGAGCGGAATTTGGCTCAAGAGCGCGAACGCGCACTGCGCCGATTCCTGCACGTGGCCGCCCATGAATTGCGAAATCCCATGCAAGGCGTGACCAGTATTCTCGATCTCATCCAGCACCGCTTGGAAGGAAGTGTGCCGCTCCCCGATCAACGGTATTTGCTAGACATGCTGGGGCTGGAGATCCGTCGGCTCTCCACTTTGCTGGACGAGGTAATCGAATCATATCGCTTGGATGCGCCCAACTTTCGGGTGACCAAGAGGGCGATCAATCTTAAAGAGGTAGTGACGAGGGCCCTAGCGCCATACCGGGAAGGATGATGTCCTGTCAAGACCAGCTATGGAGAGTCAAGCTGCCTGTTGGCATGGAAGATCGGGGCGGCAATGTAG
>NZ_JABBVZ010000291.1 GCF_012933365.1 Sulfobacillus harzensis
ACGGGCGTAGGCGCCACCCGATAGGCGAGGCCGAAGGGCCGCCCAAGCGCCGAGAGGAGTCGGACGGTCTGATAGTACTCAGCGCGCGGGAAAGCCGCGTACACGGGGAAGCGGACCGACGATTTCCCGCGAACCAAGGAACCATCGGCTTCACACAGAGGGAGGACCACCGATGTCACCACATTTGGAACGCATCACACAACGGGCCGCCGCGGCACCGCATCTGCGGTTTACGGCGCTGGCTCATCATCTGTCGGAAGACTTTCTCGCCGATACGTGGCAACGGATGAACCGTCGCGGGGCACCGGGCGTGGACCACCAAACCACGGCCGCGTACGCGGCCGACCTCAAGGAGCACCTTAGCGACCTCGTGGCCCGCAATCGGCGGCACGCTTACCGTGCGCCGGCCGTGCGGCGGGTGTATATCCCGAAACCGGGAAAACCGGACCAACGTCGGCCGCTCGGGATACCGACGGTCGAGGATCGCCTGCTGCAGGCAGCGGTCGCGCGGCTTCTGGGCGCCATCTACGAGGCCGACTTTCGGCCCGTCTCCTATGGATTCCGACCGGGGCGAAACGCCCATCAGGCCCTTGCGACTCTACGAAATACGCTGATGACAGGCCGCGCCCACTGGGTCGTTGAAGCCGACATCCGCGGGTACTTCGACCACATCGACCATGACTGGCTCCTCCGCATGTTGGAACTGCGGGTGGGCGATCCGTGGATTCTACGCCTCGTACGCAAGTGGCTGGCGGCCGGGATCTTGGAGGATGGACGGGTCACCCCGGCGACCGTTGGGTCTCCACAAGGGGGCCCACTGTCGCCACTTCTGGCGAACGTCTACCTCCACTATGTCCTCGACCTCTGGTTCGAGCAGGTCGTCATCCCGCGATGCCGGGGGCGGGCGACCCTCATCCGTTTCGCCGATGATTTCCTCGCGCTGTTCGAGGAAGAACAAGACGCGCGACGATTTCTCCGAGCGCTACCCCAACGGATGCGGAAGTTCGCCTTGACACTGGCTGAGGAGAAGACGCGGC
>NZ_JABBVZ010000292.1 GCF_012933365.1 Sulfobacillus harzensis
CCCTCATCATACTCCCCGTGCCGACGCCCTTTTTTCATGTGTGTGAGTGCCCTGCAGGGGCATGCGTGTCTCCTTTCGAGATCTTATGCCATACGAAAACCGCCAGCGGGGGGCTGGCGGCAGGGTCAACGTCGTATTGATTGACGGTCGGAGTTCGACGCGCTTACGTCTTCGGTTTCGCTTTGTGAGGTTTGAGCAAGTCTTGCGGACGTAAATGCAAGAGGCGGTCAAAATTGGGTCCCATATACACCGGATGATCGAGCGCAGGATCAGCAGGTGGCAACGTTGTGACTTTCTCAGGGTCCTGTTGTGTTGATTTCACCGCCATGCGTCTCACCTCCATTTAGATTATTATAACCAACACGCTGAGAAATAGCGACAAGGTGGACACCAACAAAAGTCGTGACTTACGTTTCACCACGGCGTTGTTGAGGCGGATTGCTCGAATGGCCGACGCAAAATATGCCGGATACGATTTGTCGGGCATCGTATAATACTCTCGATAGAATTCCGCCATGTCGGGATTATCGTATTGGACCGTAAACAGCAACGAATAACCTGCAGCAAACAGGGCGATAACTAAGATGACGAGCGCAACGATAATCCGACCATGTTGTGATAGGTGAGGACCTATATGGTGGAGCGTGGGCGCGAAGTAGACAGCCCAAAGCCCCGCCATCAGCACGGTAATTAACCCAAGAAGACCGAGCGCCCGGTTATCTGTCATGTTGATCCGGGCGAGACTTTGTTGCAGCCGATTTTCCGTGAGTTGCACAAAAAAATCGTTTGGAGCAGACATGCCGACCTCCTTTTCCTTGAGGGTATCGCATCACGCACGCGGTGACCAACGGATGAGACGGCTATTCCGACACGTTCGCCATGGCACTGTGGCGGTGGTCGGCCTATCGGTAGACGGCATTAGTGGTTTGGGCCGGGACATAGAGCTGGCCGTCAACCATCGTGTGGGGCACTCGCTCAAAGCAGGCGGTTTCCTCCAACAACTCCACCAGCGC
>NZ_JABBVZ010000293.1 GCF_012933365.1 Sulfobacillus harzensis
AACCTCCAACCAAGGATTTCCCTTACCGTACCATAACCTTCCGTGATTATCACGAATTAAGGAATGGTTCTACTAGTTGGTCGCACCGACAGGCGGGATGAGGGGATTCGTGGGCCATGGGGGTCCGATTCGTCATAGGATACAAGTTCGCCGCCAATCCCCGAAAGTCCTGCTATTATGCGGTTTTTCGGCACTTTTTAGACCACACGATGCGCCCGGACGGGCGCATGGGCGTGGCGCTGGTCCAGGGCCAATCCGTCGAGCAGCCAGCGAAGTTGACGGGGTGAAATGGCCAGGGTTGCCTGATCCTGTGGCCCTTGAGGCCAGCGAAACTGGCCCCGTTCCAACCGGCGGTAGTAAAGCCAGAAACCATTATGGTCCCACTGGAGAATCTTGAGCTTATTGCGCTGCCGATTGCAGAAGACGAACAGGGCCGGGGCAAAGGGATCCAGTCGAAAACTGACCTGCACCAACGCCGCGAGCCCGTCGATCGATTTTCGCATGTCCGTCGCGCCGCACGCTAGGTATACGCGCCGCGCTGAGCTATCCCAGTCCATCAGGCCAACGTGCGGACCACCGCCCGCAGCAGGTCCGGATCGAAGCCCGGGAGCACATCGATGACGGCGGAACCCACCCGGACCACGAGGGATGGCGTCGCCTCCTGATCCGACGCCACGGCCACGGGCATCCATGTCGCCGTCTCCGACGCGGTCGCGTCGGTCGCCGGAAACTTCCGGAGCCAGTACTGCAAGTGCCGCACGTTGTATCCGTTTCGGCGAGCCCATTGGGCCTGTCCCAGACCACTGGCCCGGAACTCGGCCACCAATCCCGCCCATAGCTGGTGCAGTTCTTCGCGTTCTTTCTGACTCATGTGGAACAACCCCTTTCCTGGACTCTAGGGGCATTATGGGCGTCGGTCGGGGCCACGAGAAGCGTCCTGTAGAGATGTGATTTCGGCGTACTGTGACAGTTGAGGAAAAAAATCCCCCTTTGGTACTGTTGA
>NZ_JABBVZ010000294.1 GCF_012933365.1 Sulfobacillus harzensis
GACCGGCGACCGCTTGGGTTCGTACACCCTGAATGCGCCGTCCCCAGATATTCACGTTATCCACACCCTTGACATAGGCCGTCTTTCATTTCAACTACTGTGATGCATCAATTTCGAACAGCAGCGTGCCCTCCTCGACCGTTGCCCCATCCGCAAAGTGTACCGCTTTGACGCGACCTGAAACTGGGCTTTCCAGGTCGTAAAACTGCTTCATCACTTCGAGGACGGCAAGCGTTTGACCTGCGTTCACGAACGCGCCGATCGGGGCCAAGGGCGACGCACCTGGTTGTTGCGACACATAGACCGTGCTCCACATTGGAGCCGATACCGGGACGGTCGGATCGGATGTCCGGAGGCTCGTGATTCTCTCGGATACTGGCCTTAAGGGAGCGGCTGCCGCGCGTCGACGTTCTAGCAGAGCGTGGCGGGCCTGATCTTGATCGACCTCGGTAAAGGAGACGGCCTGACCCGGGCGCAACTGAGCTAAAATGGGCCAATCCGCCATGATGACGTGCGCAAGGGTTGGATATCCCCCAATACTGCCGCGCCCTTTGGTCAGAACTAACAATTCTCCGCTCGGCGGCGCTTGAATTGAGCCGACCGCCATTCCTTCCGAGATCGCGTCTCCTTTTAGCGAAGCGTCTGCAAGCGGCGGGCCCTCCAAACGGATGCCAACGCGGTTCGAACGGGTGCTGACTTGAAAGCGCTGCGAGAGCAACCGCATCCACATTTCAGCTGGCAACTGGTCTCGCCTTGCACCCGGGAGAATGCGGACCTGCCGGTCCGTAATCAACGTCTCCGTCGGTGCGCTAAGCCACTCCGCCTTTCCTCCCGCATAAGTTACCACATCGCCTGGCCTGAGGGCCCGACCCTCCAGTCCGCCGAACCCCCCCACCAAATCGGTTGACACGCTACCTGGTAGGTAAAGAGGGGCCTCGGGGCTTGGCTGTGGTAGCGAGTGCCCCTTGAGCGCCCTCCTCCCCATAGAACCG
>NZ_JABBVZ010000295.1 GCF_012933365.1 Sulfobacillus harzensis
CAGTGATTTCGGGGCTATTTCCCTGTTCACGTGATTCCGGCCTACGACCTCCCTGTCTACGCTTCGCAGACGGAGTTACCTCCGGCCACGCAAGACTCGGTGCAGAGCTGCTCTCGAGTAGAGAAGAGGCGCCGTGGGTGTAGGTGGACGGTCGCTCCGTTGACCGCCCCTTTCGGTTGACGGTGCCTCAGTACGCCACCATGCCGGGTTTCCTCTTCCCCCTCTAAAATTCCGTACGGCGGGTTTTCCCCAGTACGGCTTCAAACGACCACTCCTCCCGGAGTCTGCCGCGGTGGGAGACCGGCTTAAAGGCACCCGCCTGTTCCCCAGCCCGCACCACGTTGGCTCCGACATACGGAGAGTCTCGCCGAAGCGACGGTGTCCCAGCCCTGTGTCTGGTCCGTCATCCGCAAGCCTCTCACGGGTCGTCCACGGGTCCTTTCCTCGTCGGCGGTTCTGCTGTCCGCCAAGTCGTCAGTACTACGACCCGATCGGCCAGACTCGGCTCCACGGCGGGATTTCACGTCCTCCCGCTTATACCCACCGCCCTGCTCGTCGCGGGTGCTCGGAGCCGGAACCGAGTCCTTCCCAGTTTTGCGTGATGTCCTGTGTGACCGTGCCGCCGCCCATACGCCGCAGGGCCTTCCGGTGCCCTTGCCCGTCGCTTCCCGGAAGATACCAGCCTTCGCCTCTTAGCCCGCGGCTCGGCCTCCTGCACATCCCCGCACCACCCATTTCCGCGGGGGAGTAAATTTCGACGCGGCAGCGTTCGCTTGATGCTACGGCCCGGTCACTCGTTAGCCTCCCTGATGGGTCCCACCCGCAGGCGGCGGAGACATCATCCTCGGAGCTTGCACTCAGCGGGTCGCCCACGCTGCGTGTCCGATTCACTACGCGCTCGGACGGGCAGTCCGCGCGACCGGTCTTACACCGGCTAGCACATCACGGTTTCCTGGCTGCACGGCTAAGCTTTACTCTGGCC
>NZ_JABBVZ010000296.1 GCF_012933365.1 Sulfobacillus harzensis
ACATTCTGGCTTTGGTGTTTGACATTCCCGCCGACGCGTTGGCGACACCTGAGGTACCGGAGCAGACCGGACATGCCCAGCCCACAGCTCCTTCCATGACGTGGGCAGACCTGATGACGTGGTATCAAGCTCACGATCAGGACTGACGCCCCAGAAAGGTCCCGCGCTTGATGGAGGCGGGTGACGACCCAGCCATGCCACGCCCAATGGAGACCCGTCATGCCGGGTGCGGACTCCTCACGACCCCGGCATGCGGGTGCCCCACACGTCGCGTCACGGTCATTCGTGACAATTTCTAGGCCACGAACACAGCAAGCCCAGCTTCACTGCGCCCCCTGATCTCCCGCGACACATCGGCCGCCTTCACGTTCCATCAAACCATACAACGCTCCCGTTTGGCAACGTATCGCCCATATGCGATAATAAGCACAACCGAACTAACCGGGAGGATCGCGATGGCTGAGGGTACACCAGGATGGGAACTCGTCATCACGTTGAATCACATTCATCCCCTGATTGCACGGCGGGTGCTCGTCCCATCCTCTTTAACGTTTCTCGGCTTGCACGATGTCATCCAAGCGGCCATGGGGTGGACGGACACGCATCTCTTTGAGTTCCGCGTGGGCGCCCAAACCATCAGTATGCCGGATGGCGAACTCAGTCACGCCCCCGACGAGTGGGACGCCGCACAGCACGCGATGTCGGAGGTGCAGTTGAAACCCGGCGACCGATTCACCTACCTGTATGATTTTGGGGACGATTGGTGGCACACGATTGACGTGGTGCGATCGGTCGCGCACGTCGAACGTCCCCAGTTGCTCACCGGCACCGGCGCTTGCCCGCCGGAAGACGTCGGCGGCCCACCGGGCTATGCCGAGTTTCTTGCTGCGTGGTCCGACCCGCGTCATCCCGAGCATCGCGCCATGCGCGAATGGGCGAGAGGCCGGTATCAACCCGAATTCGAC
>NZ_JABBVZ010000297.1 GCF_012933365.1 Sulfobacillus harzensis
CCGCACATAGGTGCGCAAGTGGGCGACTTCCTGCTCCAACTGGTCGCATCGACAGGCGGGATGAGGGGATTCGTGGGCCATGGGGGTCCGCGTCGTCATAGGCTAAACATTCGCCAGGGATCCTCGAAAGTCCTGCCATTTGGCGGTTTTCGGACACTTTTCTACACCACATGATGCGCCCGGACGGGCGCATGGGCGTGGGCTTGATCGACGGTGAGTCCATCCAGCAGCCAGCGGAGTTGACGGAGGGAAATGGCCAGGGTCGCCTGATCCCGGGGTGCTTGAGGCCATTGGAACTGTCTCCGTTCCAAGCGGCGATAGTAGAGCCAGAACCCATTATGTTCCCACTGAAGAATCTTGAGTTTATTGCGCTGGCGATTACAGAAGACGAACAGGGCGGGGGCGAAGGGATCCAGTCGAAAGCTCCCCTGCACCAACGCCGCGAGCCCGTCGATCGATTTTCGCATGTCCGTCGCGCCGCACGCTAGGTATACGCGCCGCGCTGAGCTATCCCAGTCCATCAGGCCAACGTGCGGACCACCGCCCGCAATAGGCCGGGGTCAAAACCGGGAGGTACCTCAATGGCGGCAGAACCCACCCGCACCACGAGGGATGGCGTCGCCTCCCGGTCCGGCACCACGGGCACCCAGGCCATCGTCTCCGACGCGGCCGCGTCGGTCGCCGGAAACTTCCGTAGCCAGTACTGCAAGTGCCGCACTTTGTATCCGTTTTGGCGAGCCCATTGGGCCTGCCCCAGACCACTGGCCCGGAACTCGGCCACCAATCCCGCCCACAGCTGGCGCAGTTCTTCGCGTTCTTTCTGACTCATGCGGAAAAACCCCTTTCGTGACCTCTAGGGGCATTATGGGCGTCGGTAAGGGCCGCGAGAAGCGTCCTGTAGAGATGTGATTTCGGCGTACTGTGACAGTTGAGGAAAAAAATCCCCCTTTGGTACTGTTGA
>NZ_JABBVZ010000298.1 GCF_012933365.1 Sulfobacillus harzensis
TGGCTGCACGGCTAAGCTTTACTCTGGCCGCCATTGCAGGCGGCCCGTGTTCCTTGAGCTTTCAAGGCGCAACCCCCGAATCCCGCTGATTCGCCTGGTAAACAGTTGCTGCGACGAGAGGAAACCTTCGTCAAAAACGATGACTGTCGAGTCCGCGGTGGGGATTTATCGTCACCGCATGCAAGTCGAGGACGAACTGTCCATGCGTCAATATGTCCATCCCCAACAACCCATGGATGCCGGGGTGCCCCACTAAGTTCCCAAAATCGACCGATGGTTTCCTCAAAGTATGCCCGGCAAAGGTGAGGGCGTCGACGGTCTTGCGCACGGCATAGTCGAAGCCCCCGAGACCCGCCATCCGTACGATGACATCGTCTTCGTCGGCCGCGAGTTGCAACGGTTCTACGGCGATGATATCGATGATGGTGTCCGCCGCGCCGGTGTCCACGATCACGTTGTCCACGGTGACCGTTCGCCCGCCATGTTCGATGGTTAAGGAGGCAAAGAGCAGGCCGTCGCGGTACTCAAGTCTCACGCTCAGCTCCCCGATAGGCAGGCTTGGAACGGATGGGCATGACAATCTCCGGGTGCTTGGTATGATAGACAAAGGTCGATCCATGGGCTGCCCTCACCGCCATCAGGGCTTCTTTGCCATCATGCAACGGCCGAATGACGGCCACTTCGTCCACGTGCCATTCACCGTTTTCAGTGTAGGATCGTTGGTCTTCCATCAAGACAAACGTGTTCGGAAAGAGTGCGCGCACCTCAGACCATTGCATCGCCTCAGACCTCCGCTTCTCCAGTGATAGATTTAGTATACAGGACGTTTAGCGCACCGGATGAGCTGAATTTGCTCAAATAGGCCCAAGCATCTCTTACGGCACTCCCTCGTAGATTAGGGCTTTTCTCCCGTATACTCGCTGATTCGCAGGATTTCGTGACTCACGATGTGCGAGGGAT
>NZ_JABBVZ010000299.1 GCF_012933365.1 Sulfobacillus harzensis
GGAGGTGAGACAGGATGGAGACCGTGTTGTACGTTGGCATTGACACGAGCCTCGGGAACCATGTGGTCTGTGCCATGGAGGCCGATGGTCGCATCGTTGCCCGGACGACCGTCGCCAACGATCGCGACGGTGGGGAGCAATTGGTCACCTGGCTGAGGGCCCAGGCCGCGCCGTACGCGCGGCTGGCCGTGGGCGTCGAGGCCACGTCGGTGTACCATGCGCCGCTGATGGAATGGTTGGCCCAAGAGCCGCGGCTGCACCCCTGGCAACCCACCTGGTATGTGCTGAACCCGAAGGTCGTCGAGAAGTTCGGGGAGACCTACGTGGACCGGGGCAAAACGGACCGCGCGGACGCGCGGTTGATTGCCGATGTCCTCCGCTTTGGGCGCGTGACACCGTGGACCCCACCCGATCCGCGCTTTGCGGCGTTGCAAGTCTTGACGCGCCATCGCCGGCAAGTCAGCCAGTTGATCACCCAGGAAAAGAATCGGGCCCTGGTGCAACTGTTCTGCGTGTGGGGACAGTACGCCCATACGGACGAGCCCTTCTTCTCGAACGTCTTTGGCGCGGCGTCGCAAGCCGTGTTGGCACGCTATACGCCCGACACGCTGGCGGAGACCCCGCTGGCCGATCTCGCGGCGGAAATCGCCGCGGTCGGTCGCAATCGGTTGAAGGCGCCGGAGAACATTGCCCAGACCCTGCAACGCTTGGCTCACCGCGCCTTCCGGTTGCACCCGGAAGAGCGGGACGCCCGACAGCAAAGTTTGGTGCTGCACCTGGATACCATCCGGGCCTTGGAACGCCAACAACGCGAATTGGACACAGTGATTGCCCGGGATTTCCAAGCGTTTCGCCAAACCCTGACCACCATTCCCGGGATTGGCCCGGTCTACGGCGCGGGCTTGCTGGCCGAAATCGGCCCCGTGGAACGGTTTACCTCGGAAAA
>NZ_JABBVZ010000029.1 GCF_012933365.1 Sulfobacillus harzensis
TTCGACAAAAGGGCTGGGAATCCCTGCTTTTATGCGGTTTTCAAGGATCCGACGCGGTGATTTTTTCAGCACAAACTAGCTATCTGAAGCATATCCTCCACACGCCATCATTGTGGCGGCGTTTTCTGGGCCCTTTGCGTCAATTGCCCGCCAGTTGAAGGAAGCAGTCCCGCATGCTCTTCAGAGACCCAGTATAGGTAAAGACGCCCGATTCGATGAGACACCGAATACGCCAGAAGATCAGTGCATCGCTGGTGACTTGGGGATGCCAACCGAGACATTCACCGACCAGCCTGACCGCGCGAAGACGCTCCTGACGGCGCAGCAGAGCTTGCGCCTGCTCAACAATGAAGGGATCCAAATAATCCACCCCGGCGGTCGCGACTTGGGCGTTCACGATCTGGCGCAAGTGGCCGCCGCTCTCGACCAGTCGGTGCCACTGGGCGATGGCGGCATAGCGAGCGGTGGGGGACAACGGAACGGCATGATCCATCAATGGCGGCAGTTCATCCGGGATGATCTCGCCGGTATATTTGATGAGGGACTGAACTTCCGCCGTATCATGCACACGCGCATAGGCCTGGTTGACATTAATGATAGACACCGGCGCCGTCATGGGCAGATGGGCCAGAATACCGGAGGCACCGGTCAACTCCGCCGGGTTCTCCGCGACCCAGATGACCACCGCGTCGTCCCGACCGCCTGAGTGCAGCCACGTGCCGACCCGCTCCCAGCTCCGCCTGAGACTTTGGAGGTACCGTGGTTGCGAAGGGACGAGCACACGGCTCCACCACTCGACGCGGTCCTCTCGGGTGGCCTCACTCAACATGTCCCCCAAGGGCCCGCAACTTAAATCGTCTTCTAAGGCCATAACCGGATCAGGTAGGCCCAATAATTTCATGGTTCCGGCGATAGACTCCCCAAAGACCACGTGGGTTTGCATCCGACGACTCCTACCCTTGGACGACGCATCAACCGCGCCTTTACCTTGATAATTCCCAGTCTCAACTCATCTTCCGCCGTATTTTCACTTGTTGCAAGCTTCACCTTCCGGGACACTCGCCCCCGAATCATCATCATTAACTGCACGTACTATCTGCCATTCTTTGGCACGTCTGTGCTATAATGAGGTTATCGTACAATTTTGTACAATCGGAGGATATGCCCGTGGGTAGTTACAAAGTACTGAAGGCGTCCGACGTCCGGCAACGCTGGAGCGAAGTGGTGAACGAGGTCGCCCGCGACAAGACCCGCGTCATCGTGGAAAAGAGCGGGGTTCCGGTTGCCGGGGTGGTCAGTCCCCAAGACCTAGAGTGGCTGCAAGAACGGGACCGGCGCATGGCGGAGCTGCGGGAGACGATGGATGAGATGCGGCAGGCGTTCCGCGATGTGCCCCCGGAAGAATTTAACCGCGCGGTGGATCGCGCCGTGCAGGAGAGTCGGTCCCACACCGACGGTCCCCCTCCCGCATGATCCGGGTCGTCCTGGATACCAACGTGCTCGTCTCGGCGGTGCGCGCGGATCGAGGACCGTTGGCGGTGATCCGCGAAGGCTGGCTGACCGGCCGATTTCAGGTTTACGTGTCCGAGCCGCTATTGGATGAAGTCGAGCGCACGCTCACGAAACCCTATTTTGCCGCGCGGCTCGGGCCGGAGCGGACGGACCGCTTTCTCACGCTCCTCAAGCGCACGGCCGTGCTACAGCCGATCATCGAGCCGGTCACCGGGGTGGCGACCCACCCGGAAGACGATTGGATTTTGGCCACGGCCAAAAATGCCCAGGCTCAATTCTTAGTGACGGGTGACAAGGCGTTACACGCCTTAGGATCCTTCGGGTCTACCCGCCTGATCGATCCGGCGGCTTTCGCCGATTACCTAGAGAGCACCGGAACCGAGTAACGGGAGCGCTGATGCATATTCGCCCCCGAAGCCAGGTGATTCGGCGCATTAATCATTGGCTTGTTCTGTAGCATTTTGCCGCTTACAAAACGGATCACGCACGTGTCTCCTGGTCCCATCGCAGAGCTCGTTGTTCCAGGGCCTGCACAAACGGTTTTTTAGCGGGACTGTAGTCCCTCGTATCATCCCACCGCTGGGCCAGAACCTCTTTTAATTGGCCGTATCGTTCCACTTCCTCGGGATGGGCTCTCAGGTGGTCTCGGACGACCAAATGTGGGTAGATCTGCGGACTCCCGACTTCATACACCTGGACATGATGGGTCCGGTCGTCTCCACCCTTCCGGAACAGGCGTCTGCCCAGGATGCCCCATTCGCCCGCCACGTCGTATCCGAGCGCCGCCATTTGCTCACTACACGCATCGATTTTCTCAATACTTTGGACGATGCACATCATGTCGATCACGGGCTTGGCCGGTAAGCCAGGCACAACAGTGCTGCCGAAGTGCTCGAACGTCACGACGTTTTCACCGAAAATCGGTCGGAGCACGGCGGCTTCCTCCTCGAACTTGCGAGCCCAATTGTCATTATGGGCCGTAAGTCGGACCTTCAAGACACACCTCCTCGTGGCTGATGGGCTCTCGTGTTTATTATAGCAACCAGGGGCTGAAGGCATGGCTAGTGGCGCTGCAAACGAGGGCGAATAGCCCAATCGGACTCATGCAGCTTCGCCCCCGTTCGCCGTAGTGATAGGCGCTACCCACCCCTATCGCATACCCAAATAGTTGGCGGTGAGGCCCCTTATAAACCGTTGGGTTCTAGTGTCGTTTCAACGTACCAGTGTGCGACGGCCTCATCATCCACGGTAGTCCAATTGTCCATGAGCGGCTGAAGGCTTTCATCCAACACCCCCCTCTTTAAAACCGTCTATCCCCGCCAGTCTTGTCTTCGAGCACATTCGCCCTCAGTTACCCAAGGCGACGGACTACACGGGTTGGAGGCGGCGATGCGGTTCCTCAGGCAGCTTGATGTGGACAGAGTCCCCAACGCAAACCCGACCCCCCGTTAACACGATAGCCATGACCCCCGCCTTTCGGATAACATTGTCGTGTTCATCCCTGTCCAAGACAGCACTCAAGAGCCCTGCTTGAAACTCATTGATTTGGGCACACGGGTTACGGAGCCCGGTCAGTTGTATGACAGCTCGCTCCCCGATCTGCAACCTAGTGCCGGTCGGCAATCCCAGCAAATCGATCCCACGGATGGTGATGTTTTCCCCCATTTGGCCGGGTTGCACGTGGAACCCGGCCTCCTGCAGTTCGTCGAATAACTCAGCGTGGATCAAATGAACCTGACGCAGGTTCGGCTGATTCGGATCTTTGGCCACCCGTGAGCGATGCTTCACGGTGGTCCCCATATGGGCGTCGCCCTCCACACCCAACCCAGCGAGCAGAGTAATCGCGGGAAGTGTTTCTTTAGTAAATGAATGCGTCGCACTCCGGCTCACGGATTGAACCTCTCCCCATAGAGAGTTGGACATGCGCTCCTCACCCCCTCCTCTTCCATGGTAGCCGTGTCGGAATTGATCCGGCGCAGCCGCTCTCCCAAACTTCTGCCGTATACTAGCGTGGATTCGGGCGTGCGGGACCAAAACCCTTCATGGACATTCGCCCCCGTATCTACCCTTGCCTGTGTCTAGGGACCGCCATCAGCTTCTCGACTCTCGCTGAAAGCCTCAATGGTCGCGACTCATTGACGTCTTAACCAGTAGAGCGATCGGCGCTTTTGATTTGCGATGGCGAGAATCCGGAGATCACCATTCTCAGCGGAGTACATGACAGAATAGGGGAACCATAGGGGAACCGCCGCACCCGTTTGCTTCGCACGACACCCTGGACCCGCGGACTCGCCATCGGGTTTTCGCGAATTTCGTCCATCGCCGTCTCGATGGCTTGCAGGAATGTGCTGCCCAGCCCGCGTCTTTGGCTTTCGTAATACAACGCCGCATCATACAGTTCAATCTCCGCGGCCGGATGAAACGTCACGCGAATCTTATCCACCGAGGCGTTCCCGGATCTCCCGGAAGACGTCCGTGGCGGATCGGCCCAAGGTCTGATCGGCCAGTAGATCGTCGTGCCGTCGTTCCGCCTCCTCCGCCCAGAGACGCGCATTCTCATCTTCCGACAGTTCTTCTAGGCTGTTAAGCAGCGCTGCCGCCAATCGCGCCCGCTCTCGGGGATCGAGCTTCCGTAGTTCGACCTCTAGTTCATCGTGGGTCACCGAATTCCCCTCCTGCCTTTCTGCATTCTTATCCATCCCGACATTCCTACCCAACGAATTTCGCTCATTCACCTCGCGCGCGACAGTCCACGACGTCGACCCTGATGATTCTCATTATACCTCTCTTCCCGTCGTCCCCAAGCTCACCGCGCCGATTTGACCGGATGTTATGCTAGGTCGCTATCCGGCCCGTATGTGCATTAAGGATTGCTATCCTCGGATTCGTGACGTCGGCCAAGCAGGCGGCCGAATCAATCACATAATCCGGATTTGCCTCCGCATGAAGAAGGTTCCCAAGAGGGAGCGATCAATCAGGCGAGTAGCCCCGGGGAATCGCACCCCGAGGCCCTCCCAGAACCGGACGTGAACCTCTCAGCTCATCCGGCTCCCGTACCGACCCGCTGCCGGGAGTCTTCCGAATTGCCAGTGTACGAACAAGCGTGGGTCACGGCGCGCGACACGGCCGAGCCAATGCTCGGCGCGACGCGTATGGCCGCGCAACTTCTTATACTTCCATTCCACCCAGCGCACCAACATGCGATTCAGGTGGCGCAGGACCGGATACAGGGCCGATTGGTAAAACCGGCCGTAGTATTGCATCCAGCCCCGCACAATCGGATTGACTAGGCGGGCCAAGTCCGTGAGGCTCCAGCCCACCTTAAGGTGTAAGCGCCAATCATGGATGGTTTGCCGCATGGCCTTCTGAGCCGCTTGGCTGACGGCGGGCGTGAAGTTGGTAAAGTATTCCCCATACCGGTTCTTGGAGCGTCGCGGGCGAAACGTATAACCGAGAAAGTCGAAACTTATCTCGGGATAGGTTCCGCGCCGATGGTTGTCCTTGCAGTAGACAATCCGGGTTTTCGTGGGATGCAGTTCCAGTCCACAGGCGGCCAGCCGGGCCGCCAGATCCGTCTTGAGTCGGGCCGCGGCCGCATATGATCGACAATGCACCACGGCATCATCGGCATAGCGTTCAAACGGCTGGTCGGCGTGCCGCCGATCCATCCAGACATCAAAGGCGTAGTGGAGAAACAGATTCGCCAACACCGGACTGACCACCGACCCTTATGACAAGTAAATCGTTATGCCAAGTTAGCGGCTGAAGACCTTGACTTTAGGGCATTGGTGTTCGATTTGCTTTCCATAACGAGATCCGGCATCCCACCCGAGATTGTGGTGATGCTGGCCAATATGGCTTCTACTGAAGGCCTTTTTTCGTTGGTTTGGGATACTTTAGAAGGCTTTTCCAACAAAAGCGGCCTCGGCGTTATGGAAAGTAATTGGCGAGCTATTCAAGGTGCCATGCGCCTTTCCAGTTCGGACTTTCCATTACGATTTACTTGTCATAAGGGGGCTAATGTAAAGCTTAACATTAGCCCCCCTGCGGGGTGCCCCGGGTTCGAGGAATATGCGTGCCATCGGCCTGTTGCAGTGGGGCCCCTAGCCACCGTTCGATGTAGAGTAACACCCACGGAATTTGGGTGTGCTGCCGCACCGCCTTCATGAGGAGATCATGAGGAATGTTGTCAAACAGCCCTTTAATGTCGAACTCCAATACCCAATCGTACCGCCAACAGCGTTGGCGGGTTTGGGCCAACGCATCATGCGCCGACCGTCCGGGGCGATACCCGTACGAGTCGGGATGAAAGTGGGGTTCGACCAAAGGCTCGAAGGTCAACTTGACCACCATCTGCGCGATGCGGTCGGCCACCGTAGGCACCCCTAAAATTCGGACTCCACCCGTCTTCTTGGGAATTTCCACCGCCTTCACCGGCGGTGGAAAGTAGCTGCCGGAGGACATGCGGTTCCAGATTTTATAGAGGTTGTCCTTGAGGTGCTCCTCGAAGCGTGCCAGGCTTTCGCCATCCACCCCGGCCGTCCCGTGATTCGCTTTCACGCGTTTGTATGCTTGATACACGAGCCTCTTCGGAATGGCATAAGGTTTGGGCTTGTCCATGCGTTCCTCCCGATTGGTTGACGACATTTCCAGTCCCTCGATACTGGCTCCCCTTCGCTCCCCCGCCATTACGCGGGTTCGTCACTACTACGAGAGCCTCCGTCCCTTGCTGCGCCTTGGTACTTTCTGCCTCGCGGGGCTTCCGCTCGGCATTTTCCCTTGCCATCGCAGCGAAGGTTCCTGCGTTCCATGCCAGAGCCTGTGCACGGGTCCTGCCCCCTTCATGCCGGCCACCGTGGAGCCAGTAAGCAGGTTCCTGCTCCACTTGTCCCGGGGTAAATTTGGGACCCCGGTTTTGATGACGTCTCTATCCTTTCGACACCTCGTCAGGGGTTCACTGGCGTTCAGCTCCCGCGCGCCCACCTGACCCCGTCTAGCAGGGCCTTTTCCGTCACGCTCACGACCGGGGCTTTTGACCCAAGCCGCTGACGGTGGTTTGAAATCTCCTCCTGTAAGGCGATTTCGAGGGGCCGTCCCTCATCTCTCGCATAGTTCGGCGACGACTTGTTCCCAAGCCGTGCGCCTTCACAGCGCACCAAAATCCGGATACCCGTTTTTGAGAGTACTCCCTCTGACGACACACCCCCAAGGTCTCGAAAGTCTGCTTAGAAGGTCGGTCTGTTAGGGCTCGTAGAGTATCGATTGTCTCTATTCATTTAAAAATCATGGATTTTTGCCTGTCTAGCATGTGGCCTGATTATACGCCCTTCCGTGACGTGGGGCAGGGAAATCGCATTATGATCTGTGTGGACTAGACATGAGGCCGAACGGGAAAGGATTAGGCCCTCATGATATTACACCGCGCAGCACTGAGGGGAGTGTTGGTCCTGGGATTGAGGATTGGTCAGATACGGCCGTGAGCCGGCAGTCACCCTTCGGTCTCAGCCCTGCAACCGAATTGGTTCTACACCATTCAATATGGTTCCGCGGTGGAGGCAGTTCGGAACAATGCTCAAAGCCAAAAAGTCATCAACATCCCCCAGGAGACGGCCTACGAAATGATCCGGTTCGCACTACGTGATCACGTCGGGAAATTCGGGAACCTCTGAGGACGTAGACCTCCCGGTTGAGCCCACCTGCGTTTGAACCAAGATTCCTTGCGATCCTAGCCCCTTAGTGAAGCACCACCAGCAAGGCACCCACGGCGATCCCCAAGGCTATCCATGGCGCCTGCCGCGGTATCGGTTCTTTTAGCATGAGCCAACCTACAAAGGGTGCCGCCGCAATGCTGATTTGACGGAGCGCCAAGACCGGAGCCGCGGCACTAACGCGATAGGCGAAGAGAATCAAGAGGTACGAGCCGACGCTAAACAACCCGCCGACAGCCGCCGGTCCTACGATCCCGACCGTTCGCTTCTCTCGGAGGGCGATCGGCGTTAAAACGAGGGCTGTTCCAAGAAATTGGCAGGCAATGTAGACGACTGGCGAAACGAGCCGAACGCCGTGATTGTCGATGGTGGAATACAGAGCAATGGCCGCCCCCACTAAAATCGCCCAAACTATTGTCCGAAGGCTCCATCGGGCTTTAAGGGCCGGCCACGCTACCAGAACCGCAATCCCAATCACGCCGAGAAGCGTGAGCCCAGCAAGTCGTTGCCCCCACAGTAGCCAACCCAATCCTGCGGTGCCAGCGATGCCGAGTCCGCGAGTCGCGGGATAGGCGTCCCCTAATGCCCCACCCTGGTAGACCCGGGACAATCCGGAGAAATAGAGAGCGTGGGCTATAACCGTCCCCAAGAGATAAGGCCAGATGCCCTGAAGGCGAAAGGGTATGCGCAATGCCACCGTCGTTAATGTTGCCGCAATGCCGCCAAAGAGCGTCAATAACCACACGAACCGAAGACTCCCCGAATACGTTCGCGCGAGGAGATTCCACCCGAGGTGCAACCCGGCGGATGCCAGCACGAAAACAATTACCGCCCATGACACTGATTCCGCCGCCTTCCCGAAGAATGCCCTCTTCCCATCAGCGTATCATAGACGATGGGGCGGACAGTTCTTGAGAACGACGAAACCTTAAAGCTTCAACAGGCGGCTCCCGCTCATTAAGTATCATCCGGAAATCAACACGACGTGTTTTTTGGCCCTGGTCATTTGACGGAGGCGCTGAGCCATCCAAGCATCCCCAAACCCACCCTCATGTAGAATGTGTCCCAGGGTACGCTGTACCCGCTGCCCTATGCCCCTGTGCCCCATACCTGTTACACTGTGCGTATCCCGACAAGGAAAGAGGCTCCTTCACCTTAAGGGGTGAGGAGGTGGACACATCCGCCATTACACCACGCTTGGACGGATTACATGTCGTATGCCCAGCCGGCTTGCTGAATGGCCAAATCCAACGCCATACGCTCTGCCGACACCTGGTCGAGGCGACTCTGTAATGCACTGACATCCATCGTCGGAACCATCGTGGCTGCTTCCCGGGGAACCATGCCAAACCGTTCATGAGGGCCCCCTGTGGCGACCTGCATCACTTCGCTAAGGATGGCGATGTGCCGGGTCAAGCGGTCGCGCCGGGCCAATGCTTCCATTAGGGTCATGCCGTTTTCCAATCGCACCGTCATATTGGCCCGATTGATTTGCACCACCCGCTCTTCCCAGCGGGCGAGCGTTTGATCCAGTTCCTCCAGAATATCGGTAACGGCCTCCAAGGGCGCACGCCCTTCCGGAGCCACAACACTGCGCCGGGCGCGCTGAGACAGGGATGTCATGCGGTCAGCCAACCCTTTGCGCTCCGCTAAAGCTTCCGCCAATTTCATGGGTCTCCCTCCATTCTGATGTGAAGATCTAGTGCTTTCATGGGGTTCAAGAATGACTCCAGTCTATACCGAACAAACGCCTCTGGCAAGAAAAAACGTCACGTCACAGGCAAACGGTGACAGAGGGTGTCGGCGATTCCTGGTACGCTGCCCCTAAACCACGAAAGGGATGAAAAGGATGCCGCGACCCGAGGTCATCATCATCATGGGAGCGTCGGTCGACGGACGCATCACGACGGCGCCAGGAAGAAACGTGACGGAATGGATAGCAGAAGGGCTAATGGAGTCTCACGATCATATTCACCACTTGGCGGATAATCTGGATTGCGATGGGCTAATGTCGGGAAGCGAGTCGGTTCTCATCTGGGGTTCGCACCCCATTCGCCTGCCATCCCCAGGCTACTGGCCAAAAAAGTCGAAAGCTTACATCGTGGTTGATGGGCGAGGCCGAATCCAATGGGCTCACACCGAGGGACTCATTGTGGTTACGCGAGAAACGGTCGCACCGGAATATCGCGCCCAACTGGCTGAGAAACACATTGATGCCATTTTTGCTGGCCACGGTCGCCATGTCGACTTGCGCTTGGCACTAGCCCAACTGTACCGTCGGGGGTTTCGCCGACTGGCACTTACGGGCGGGGGGCGTATTAACGCGGCCTTCCTTCAAGAGGGTCTCGTCGATCAAGTCAGCGTCGTTTGGAACCCGCTGTTAGTTGGCGGACACAACACACCAACCATTTACGATCGCCCCAACATCACCGATATTCACGATATCATTCGCTTGCAGTTGATTCGCAGCGAGCGTCTTGATGGTCAGTCAGTCTGGGCGCATTACCGGGTTACAACTGCACCCGCTGCGGCGCCCCTTTAGGCTTCCTCCGTAATTGAGACATTGGCTTGACTCGCTACAGGGGTTAACCGAAAACGGCGAATGCCCGGAACCATTAAGGCGGCCACCACCGTGGAGGCCATCAAGACCGTGGCCAATCCAAAGCTTCTGTGGGCTCCAATAGCGTCCCCCACAACGCCAACTGCCCCAAAGGTAATGGGTACCGCCAACCCTGACAGCATGCCGGAAAACGATGACACGCGCCCTAACAAACGGCTAGGCACCAGCGTCTGCATCATCGCCCCGCCCGGAGCATTGGCGGCCACCAAACCGCCCCCCAACAGGAAGTTGCCCACATCAGCCACAACCGGGGTTGGCGACACCGCCACCATCAGCAATCCGGTCGCTTCAAGGCCCAAGGCAGCCGCCATGGAGAGCCCCATGCGGCGGATGGTAAACATCCCGATAATCACCCCACCCACCACGATGCCGAGGCCCATGGCGGAGTCGAAAAGGCCGAGGGCGCGTGCGCTGGCATGAAACGTATCCCGAATCAGCATCGGGGGCAGAACATTAGTTGGACCCAGGGCAATATTGCTTACCATGCCGATCCCCATCATCACCAGAAGCACGGGCCGTTGGCGCAACCATTGCCACCCCTCAAAGGCGCTTTTCCAGGCGGACGACGTCAACACCTCCTGGCTTGGCGCATTGTGATCAGGATGAGCAATCCGCGCGACCCAGATCGCCGCGGCGGCAAACGTGAGCACGTCCAGCGTCATGGTGAGCCCCACCCCAGCCAAAGCCACCGCCAACCCTCCCATTGCCGAGCCAATCAGGCGGGCCACCTGTTGCGAACTATGGAACAAGGCGTGGGCCGTAAGCAGGTCGTCTTGGCCAACAATATCGGGCAAGATAGAGGCGCGGGCCGGATCATATAAGCTAGAGGCCACGCCCATGAGGCCGCGAACCACATAAACAAGCCAAATGGCGTGGAAGCGCCCCAACACGGACAGGGCCAATAAACCCGCCAGCAACCCGGAGGCCAGATTCGCCCACATCATCAACCGTCGGCGACTATGGCGGTCCGCCAAAACGCCAAACCATGGCCCCAAAATCACGGTGGGCAAAAAGTTGGCCACCACCACTAACCCCATCGCTACTCCTGAACCAGTCTGGGCAAAGACGAACCACATAACCGCAATGTTGAAGAAATAGGATCCGAAAGCTTTTACCGTTTCGCTCGCCCAAAGCTTCCGAGCCTCGGGATATTGCTTGAGGAATTGCGGAAAGGCTCCAAAATTCACGAGATAAGCCCCCCTGTTTTTATATTCGTCAATCATTACTTCGACAATCATCGAACAACCGCGCAAAAAATTAACCGAGCAGTTGGCGGTCTAACGAGGCCAAGAGCGCGCCAAGCCGTTGCCGGTCCAGCGTGTAGTAAACCCGGTTCTCTTGGCGGTCAGGAACAACCAGACCCATATCCGCCAAAATGGCGAGATGATGGGAAATGGTGGAATTGGACAGACCCAGACGCTGCGCTAATTCGTACCCAAAGCAGGGAGTGACGGCCAGCGTCTTGATGATTTTGATCCGGGTTTCGTCAGACAGCACCTTCAGAAACCCGGCCATTTCATCGCTGCGCATCGACTTCCGTCCTAGATAATGAATGCCGTAGAGGGCGATAAACAGCAAACGCTCATCACTAAAGGACGACAAGCTGTCCAAGTGATAAAAAACGGACGGGGCCAATACGACCTCCACCCCCCCATTATCAATCGGCACTCCATTTAAAATCGGAAATTCGTTCATCAAATCCCGATGCGAATGCACCCTTTCAGCCACGCGCGCCATACTCTCGTCCTGCAGCTTTTGAAGACGCTCCCACTCCGCCGCAAAGTATCTCTCATGGCATTGGGCCACCAAGTCGATAAATTGCTGTTTCGCGCTCTCCGCGTTGAGATACAGATAGCTAAGTTTCCATTTTTCCAGGTCGGGCAGATTAGTCCTGTTAATGTAATCTCTCACGCTCTCAGGATCATCAATGTTGAGCGGTCCGTCAGGGCTATAGCCCGTACTCAAGAGGCTCCGGAAAAGCTCACGCGGGGACATCTGGGAGAGCCGGTCCATGAAGATCTCCACCGATTGCCAGGCGCTTTGGACCCAGGCAAAACTTACTAATGACAAGCCCAAATAGCTTTCCTCGTTAAAGAAGACTTTGAGCCCCTCCAACACGGGTTGCGGCAGGGATTTCCGTGTCCGATCCACAAACAAGTCCACATCGAAATCTGCCAACGTTAAAGCTGCTGGCGTCTTGGAAAGATGCTCGTGGGATTGCAGCCGAAACATGGATGCCAGTAATTCGAACACTGGCGAACGGATTAAAAACACCCCAGGCAGCAACGGGCTCACGGCATACCCCTCCATCCTTGGCCGCATTTTACCTCGACATTCTATTTATGTCAACATGGATATTCTATTGACATCGAACATCATTCGCGATGGGACCATCGCCAAACAGGTGCCAAAGTGCAGAGCCCAGCGGGCGAACGCTTACCCTTGTGTTTACCCAGCGCCTGCGTTAGGCTGGTTTTGGTCATATTTCCCAACTTGCAGAGGAGATGAGTGGATGGACGCGCAAATCAAGAAGACCGCGCTGCGCCTTTTTACCTACGGCCTCTACATCGGCACGTCCGGGACGGGCGCGGATGTCGCTGCAGGTACCATCAACTGGGTGTCGCAAGCCTCATTTCAACCCCCGCTGGTGATGGCCGCCGTCAAGGCCGATTCGCACCTTCACCAGCTTATCGAGACCACGGGTCAATTCGCGATCAATGTCCTAAGTGCGGACCAAAAAGAGATTGCCCAAGACTTCTTTCGTCCCACCAAGCAGGAAAACAACACCTTGAATGGCCACCCCTACGAATCGGGATCGGCTACCGGCGTCCCCCTGCTGACCGAACTGCCCGCCTGGGTAGAGGTCAAAGTGACCGACACCGTCAAGCGAGGAGACCACACCGTGTTTATAGGTGAAGTTATTGACGCGGGCATCCGCGATGAAAACGCCAAGGCCTTGGACATGTGGAATACGGGTTGGTTTTATGCCGGATAAAAGCAGGTGAGCGCATCGGCCCTAGGCTGATGCGCTCCTGGCTGCGAGTCGTATCCGCTCAATTTCACTGTCGTCAATCGCTCGTTCGAAGCGGCGAAATCCCGCCAGAGAAAATCCATGCTTATCGCCCAGTTCGCGAATTTCCTGCACCCGTGCGACGTCAATGGTGGGTCCCAAGGTAAAGCACTCTAGGCGTCCTTCCAAAGCCAAAATCATCGTCTCCGCCATGCAGGCTTCGACCATCTTAGGCGGAAAACCAAAATCAAAGCCCATGTCGGCATTTTCCCCGGGCACTTGAATGACGCCCCCATCCAGCACCAGCACGTCATGGCGCTGCTCCATTACCACGCGGGAGAGGTTGCGTGGCCTCGCTACATCAGTCACCACAGCACCGGGCTTGAGGTCGTCCGGTTCTACAATGGTTCCGGTGGCGGACGACACCGCAACGACAATATCGGCAGGCCTCACCGCCTCGGGGATGTGGGTGGTCCAATCCACCTTAATGGCCGGATGCCTGGCGCGAATTTCCGCCGCCAGTGCCTTGAGGTCCTCTTCGGTGCGGGAAACCAGCGTCACTTGGCGTACCTGTTCAGCAAGAAGAAAGGTGGCTGCGCGCCCAATGGATCCCGTCGCCCCAATCACCGTGGCCCGCGCCTGCCCAAGATCAATTTGCATGCGCTCCGCCGCCATTAAGGTTCCCTGGACCGCAGTAGCCGTGGTATACGAGTTGCCGGTGGTAATGGGCACACCCACGCGCTGGGACAAGGTAATACCTCGATCACCGGCAATCTTGGTGAACGCACCAAGCCCTACTATTTCCGCCCCAAGTTTTTCGGCCAATTGCACCGAGGCGGTCAGCTTCTTTAGCACCCACTCATAGGGCGCGTTCAACAAAATGTCCGGCGTCAGCGGCAACCCCAGCAGCCACCCTTCCAGCTCCTCCCCCGTTGGAGAGTGAACACCGGTAACGTGACCGGCCGTAACGGGGCCAACTTGCTTAAAGGCCCACTCGACTAATTTCGGTGGTAGATGCTGGGTAATGGGATACTTGCGGGCAAAATCGTCAAATCGTAGCGGGTGTATGATGAAGGCAAACTTTCGCAAACGCTTCGCACCTCCGTGCACAAAACTGTGCACATTTTACCATACGCTCCCTGGCAATACATCTTTAAATCCGGTGGATTACTGCGGAACTCTGCCGCAAAAGAGCCAGAGTTTGAGCCGTGCGAAGCGCTGATTCGGCCGCCAGGTGACGCGGAGGCTGGTCTCCCATAATGGTCGCATTGATCTGCTCTACCATCCGGACGAACGTCATGTCTCCCTGGGCGGCCGCCCATTCGCGCGTCCCCTCGGGGGTTATGACACGGATGGTGTCACCAGGCGTTGGATGATATGGATTCGTCAACACCAGCCGGCCGCGGGTTCCCAACACTTGACCGGAGGTCTCATACGGCCGGTTCAAGCCCGCTAGAAACTGCAACGTCGTTCCCCCGGCAAAGGCCACTTGTCCGTTCACCTCAACATCCACGCCGCGCCTCTCCACCATGAAGGCCCGAGCTTGGTGCGCTTCACCCAAGAGATATCCCGCCCAGTGCACGGGATAGCAGCCCACATCATAGAGCGCTCCCCCGCCCATGGTGGCGTCCCAGCGGATGTTGTTCGGATCCGCAATGGAGGAATAGAACACACTTTGGAGATGGCAAACGGCCCCGATGGCGCCCTCGTCCAAAATCTCCTGCACCATCCGCATTTGCTCCCGGAAGGGAAACGCAAAGGCCTCCCAGAGATAACGGTTGTGCGCCCGAGCCGATTCAATCATCCGAGCGACTGATTCGGCGTCAAGTCCCAACGGCTTTTCTGCTAACACATGCTTTCCTGCGGCCAATGCCTTTACTGTCCACTCTTCGTGGAGATGATTGGGCAACGCAATATAGACAGCATCGATGGTGGAGTCGTCCAATACGTCCTCATAGGTGCCGGCTCGCACCTGAAGATCGCGGGCCAACCCGTTCCGCGATCCTAAACGGCTCCCTATCATGCCGATTGTGCCTGACGAAAGACTTTTCATAGCAGGCCCAAATGAATTCTGGACCACCCAGCCACTACCGAGAATCCCCCAGCGAACCATGTCTTACCCCTCTTCCTCAGGCCGCAAACGCACCAAGGCCGCCGCGTCGTAGGCCATCACGCGGGTCCCGTCTTGATTGACCACCTCAAAATGCATGCTGACAATCCCACGCGGCCGGCTCTTAGACCGCCGCACCGAGGTAATGGTCACGACCGTGGTCAGGGTATCTCCGGGGCGAACCGGAGCCAACCATTCCACCCGATCCAGTCCCGGTCCGCCCATCGATTCGTCCCCTAATACATTGGCTTCAATCCAGCGTGACCAGACCCAACTCAAGGTGTGGTATCCGGAGGCAATCAAGCCGCCAAAAGGCCCCTTTCGCGCAAATTCGGGATCGAGATGAATTCGCTGGGGATCGAAGACGCTGGCAAATTGAAGGATGGCCTGCTCCGTCACTTCGATGGGACGAAGGGTGTACGCGGTCCCGGGTCGAAATTCCTCAAAGTACATGCTACATTCCCTCCCCGCTTGTGATCTCTTGTCGCTCGGCCAGCACTGTGGCTTGGTGCGGCTTCAGTAGCGGCATGGCAACAAGCAAAGCCAAAAGATAGAAAGCCACAAATACCCAAAATCCCATGTTGGTCGCGTGCACCAGCGCCCCCTGCATAGCGCGGGACAGGATGCCGGAGGTGCCAAGGTAAATGGCAGAGGCCACCTTGGGTGGAAGGCTAACTTCGGCCGCCATCAAGGCGATGGTAAGGGACAACGCCATCCCAACATTGCGGAAGGTGAAGAACATCCCCGAAGCGGCACCGGTCCGCTCCCTCGGGGCCGACGACATGACCGCCTTGGTCAATGAAGGCCACGCGAGGCCGTTCGATGCAGAAATCAGGAGCAATGGCAAAATGACCGACCAGGCAGAGAAATGGTTCGGCAAGTGGCCCAGCCAGAAGCTGCCTAAGGCCATGCCGATAACGCCGAGTACGAACCGGCCCCATAATGAGCTGTGGGGCCGACAGCGGCACCAACATAAGCCCTGCGGCCACAGGGCTTAGATGCACCGCCCCTTGTAAATAGATCGTCAAGAGAAAGGTGGTGGCAAAGAAGCCAATCGAGTAGCTAACTGTCACCCCTAAACCCGAACGATAATGACGATGCCTCAAAAGCCCTAAATCAAACATGGGGTCCTTTTGACGCGTCTCAAACACCACAAACAAAACCAAAAGAATCACCGTGGCCAAAAACAAACCCAAAATGCGGGCCGAACCCCACCCCCAAGCTTGCCCAAAGGACAGGGCTAGGAGGAGACCCACCAACCCTGTGCCGAAAGTTACGGCTCCGGCCCAATCCGTGCGTGCCTTCAAGTCATGGGGTCCTTCTTTGAGAACCCACAGGGATCCCACGATGCCGGCAAGGGCGAAGGGAATCGCTACAAAGAACACCCAACGCCACCCCAGGCTGCCGACCAAAAGTCCACCGGCGACAGGACCCACGATGGAACCCATTACCCATGATGTGGAGTTGATGCCAAGCGCCCGACCCAGCTCACTCGGCGGAAAGACGCTCACAATAATCGGGGTAGCGGTCGCCAAGGCCAGTGCGGCTCCTGTGCCCTGAACGAATCGAAACACCAGCAAGAATGCGCCATTGGGTGCAATGCCGCAGAAAAACGTGGCCACCGTGAAGATGATAAGGCCGGTCAGGAAAATATGCTTTCTTCCGATGAGGTCGGACCATCGTCCCGCGGGAAGCAAAAAGATGGTGCTGGTAATAATATAAGCCGTCATGGTCCAAAGTCCCGTGGTCACCGTAATATGAAGTCCCTGAACCATCCGCGGCAGCCCCACGACAACGATGGTGCCGTCAAGATTGGTCACAAAGGCTACTAACGTGACCACGGCCAGAACCCACCATTTTTTTACTGATGCAGTATTGTTCAAACTCGCTCTCCTGTTCTGTCGCATATGATCAGCGAATTCATTTTGACGCACTCACCTTAGTATAGCGAAGCGGTCCTCGTGCCACCATGGCAGGAGGTGTATCATAACGGCAATATTTGGCACACTAAGCGCAAAAGAGACAGGGAGGTACGCATGATTTTCGTGGAAATCACCGGATGGGCCAATCCCCATCAACTTTCGGCTGGACTCGATCCCGCCGAGGCGGTCGAGTCCGTATTGCGCGGCGAGGGCGTCGAGGATACGGCGCCACTTCATCATCTCCCCGCCCGAATTGGTCCGTTTGATAATTTTCGCGAGGCGGATTCCTTCAATCGTCTGCTGCAAGGTTATGGGGCTATTTGCTCAATTGTCGACGACCCTCGCGCATAAGTCCTTAGGCACACGGTCACGGCAACTTATCCTCCGGACGCTGGCCGAATTCCTGTCGCGAGGAAATGAGAACTCATTCCAAGAACCTCTGGGACCGCCTCCAGTGCCCGGGCACTCTGAAGCAACACGGCCAAAGCTTGTGGATCACGCACCCGCTCCCCCAAATCACCGAGGAGATAGCTCGCTCCTTCAATGCCCACCAAAGACAAAACCTCCCAACCCGCTGCGCGCATTTCGCTCCGCAATTGTTGCGGACGATGGGCATAGGCGGTAAACGCTCCAGGAAACAAAGGAGGAATCCATCCGTGCCGTTCGATGTTCGGCAACTGTTCCATGGCCGGGGCGTGCTCGTAAAGCTTTTGGCCGATGACGGCGTCGAGCCGCGGAGCCCACCGCGAGATCGCCGAGACGAAAATGGCGCCGCCAGGCTTGACAATGCGCTTGGCCTCCTTGAGAGCCAAGAGGCGCTGCTCGCGACGAGGCAGGTGGTACAAGGGTCCCAAGAGAAGCACCGCATCCACCGAGTGGGCAGCCAAATCCAGCTCACATGCATCCCCCACGGCCGTGTGAACCGACAACTCGGGACGATCGCGCAAGATTGTCCGAACTTGATCCACATGAAGAGCGATTAAATCCCGATGTTCGACGTGATATCCCAATTCGGCAAGCCACACGGTGTACCGACCGGGACCGCCCCCGATATCTGCAACCGTGGCAGGCAGCGGCGGAAGGTGCCGGTGGATAATCTCGCGGGTTCTTTCAAATTCGATGATCCCCTTGGGACCATCCAAACGGCCCTGTTCCATCTTTTGGGCATAATAGGAGGTCAGCGCTGCTAAGTTTTCTTCGCGGGAAGGATTCATGTGCCCATTATAGTCTCTTTTCGAGGCAGAGGGGGTATGCCTGCCGCATTTCTTCGAACGATCGGAAATATGGTACTTTAACGCTAAGAACAACGCAGAAATGAGAGGAGGTGAGCGCATGAAACGCCTCATTTTAGGGTTGGTGTTTGCCATCTTAGTGGCCATCTTTGCCTTGCAAAACAACCGACCGTTCGCCATCCGTTTTCTATTTTGGCAGTTTCCGCGCATCTCTGAGGCCTTGGTGATTATTGCGAGTGTCCTGTTGGGCGTGATTTTAGGGGCCATTTTGGCCTGGCGAGAACGCCTGCGCCGGCAAAACCAAAGCGCCGGGACGGTCACTCCCACGAGCCACGGTCCAGAATCGATTCATGACCCGCATTAGATCGACGCCCCAGCGCTCGGCATATTACCAGGCCGCTACCTCGCCATCAGCCCGAGGGTCGGTCCCTCCCATCAACACGCCGTTCTCCCGGCGCCAGATAATTTGGCCGCGGCCAAAGAGCCCGAGTCCCGTTTCAATTTCGACCTCGTGGCCGCGCCGACGCAGTTCTTTTATCACCTGTTCCGGCATGTGTGCCTCGACCCGCACACGATTGCCGCTTTCCCAATAAAATCGGGGCGCGTCCAACGCCGCTTGAGGGTTCATTGCCCGATCCAGCACATTGGCGATCACCTGCACATGGCCTTGGGGCTGCATAAACCCGCCCATCACCCCAAATGGCCCGACAGGTTTCCCAGCCTGGGTCAAGAACCCAGGGATAATGGTGTGAAATGGCCGCTTGCCGGGTTCCAGAGAGTTGGGATGCCCTCGGTCGAGGGAAAACAGTTTGCCGCGGTTTTGCAGTGCAATGCCTGTCCCCGGAACCACCAGTCCCGAACCGAATCCGGCATAATTGCTCTGAATGAACGATACCATGTTGCCTTGAGTGTCCGCCGTGCAAAGATAGACCGTGCCGCCCGGCACCGGTTGCCCGGCGCTTCTCACCTCGGCGTGCTCACCAATTAGTTGGGCGCGCCGGCGTATGTAATCGCCCTGCAACAGCGTTTCAGGGGGCCAGGGCATGAACCGGGGATCCGCGAAATATTGAAACGCATCCGCAAACCCCAACTTCAGCGCCTCAATTTGCTGATGAATCTGCTCCTCCTCTGACCCATACGGTAAGCCATCCAGCATTTTCAACGCCATCAAGGCAATGAATCCCTGGCCGTTAGGCGGAAGCTCCCACACATCGTAGCCTCGGTACGGCACCGACAAGGGCTCAACCCATTCCGGCTGGTACGACGCCAGGTCTTCCAGACTCATCACGCCTCCGGTGGCCAGCGAGAACTGCACAATATGCTCCGCAATCTCCCCGCGGTAATAGGCTTCGCCCTCCGTTTCGGCCAAACGGTGAAGCGTGGCGGCATGATCGGGGGCGTAGAAGAGATCGCCAGCTTCGGGCACATTCCCCCCGGGAGCGAACACACGAAACCACTCCTGATATTCAGGACCTTTCAGCACCTCCCGATACCGCTCATAGGCCCTCTTCCAAAAGTGTGCCAAGGTGGGGGACAGCGGATAGCCTGTTTCCGCAAGACGAATGGCGGGGCCGAGGCTCCCCGCCAAGCCTACCCTGCCAAACCGCCGGCTCATGGCCTGCCAGGCCGCCGGTGCGCCGGGAATCGTCACGGCCCCCCAGCCGAACGCCGGCATAGCCTCATAACCGTGGTCCCGGATCCAGTCCGGGGTGAGGCCTTGTGGGGCGGGTCCGCTGGCATTGAGGCCATGAAGCTTCCCCTCTGCCCATATTAAGGCGAAGGCATCGCTTCCCAAACCATTAGATGTGGGCTCGACTACCGTGAGCGCTGCGGCTGTCGCTACGGCCGCGTCGATGGCGTTGCCGCCTTGCTGCAGCACTTCCAAGCCCGCTTGAGCGGCCAGCGGCTGGCTGGTAGCCACCATCCCCTGGCGGGAATAGACCACCGTCCTCCGTGAGGCGAAAGGGTATTGGTGGGCATTTGGTCGTGTCGGATCCACCCGGTATCGCTTCCTCTCCTTGTATCATTGATGGTTGGGATCAAACACATCGCGGATCCCATCGCCAAACGTGTTAAATCCAAGCACCGCCAAGAATATGGCTGCTCCCGGAAAAAGCGAAATCCAGGGGGCCATGGTCAAGTATTCCGCTCCGCTTTGAAGCATTTCGCCCCAGTTTGGGGCCGGCGGTGGCGGGCCCAACCCCAAGAACGACAGACTTGCCACACTCAACAGGGCGCCCCCAATACTGAGGGTCGCAACCACAATAATCGGTGTCGCGGCATTCACCAGTATATGCCGAAACATGATTCGAAGCGGCGATGCCCCAAGGCACCGAGATGCCTCAACATACTCGCGGTTTTTGACCTCCAGCACCTGGCCCCGTGTCACCCGCGCAAACTGCGGAATCGTTACCAGTCCGATTGCGATCACGGCATGAATCAAGGACGGTCCCAGTATCCAGGCCATGGCCATGGCCAGCACCAAGCCCGGAAATGCCAGTCCGGCATCCACAATGCGCATGAGAACCTCGTCCAGCCACCCGCCGTAATATCCCGACACCAGCCCCACGGGAACGCCAATCGCCACTCCCAAGATGACAATCAGAACGGCCGACAAGAGGCTGCCGCGCGCTCCATAGATAATCCGTGACAGGAGATCTCGGCCCAATTCGTCGGTCCCCAACAAATGCTGGGCGCTGGGTGGATGAAAGGCTTGCCCGAAATGGGTGGCATCCGGCGAGTAAGGAGCAATAACCGGGGCGGCCACGGCCATGAGAATAAACAGGACAATGAGAATCAGGCCGCCGACCGCCAGACGGTTTTTGGCAAACCGGCGCCAGGCGCGCTTTCGGCTAGATACCGGCTGAAAGGTTTGCTCTTCCAATGCCGGTTCGGAAATAAAAACCGCCATATTCTCCCTCCTGTTAGTTATACCGGATACGTGGATCGATCCAGGCGTAGCATAAATCCACCAAAAGATTGGCGGCCAGCACCACGAGTGCCATGAAAAGCACCGACCCTTGCAGGACCGGATAGTCTCGGTTAAAGATAGCGTTGACCACCAATTGGCCCATACCGGGCAGAGAAAAGATGGATTCCGTGATGACTACCCCACCCAAGAGGCCACCAACCTGAAGCCCAACCACCGTGACCACCGGGATAAGGGCGTTCCTCAGTCCATGACGCATCACGACGCCCCATTCTCGCACCCCCTTGGACCGTGCCACCTGAATGTATAAGAGGCGCATGACCTCCATCAGCTCGCCGCGTAGCACCCGCGATGTGACCGCCACCAATGGCAGGGCCAGCACCACCACCGGCAATATGATGTGCACCAGATTGGAACCCACGCCCTGGCCAAGGGGTATCCACCCTAAGGACGGCAGCCAATGCAGCGATACCGCGAAGATGTAGACCAGCAGCAGCGCCAACCAAAAGTTGGGCACCGCCGCCCCCACCAGCGCCAACACCCGGGACAAGCTGTCAATCCAGGTGTTGGGCCGATAGGCGGCTAGAATGCCAGCGGGAAGCGCGATGATAAGCGAAACCAGCACGGCCAGTATGGTCAACTCGAACGTCACAGGGAGGCGTGAAACAATCAGTGAAGCCACCGACTGATGATCCAGCAAGGAAAAGCCCAGATTCCCCTCCACCACGTGCTTCAGATATTCTACGAACTGCACCGGCAACGGTTGATTCAACCCCATTTGCTGGTCGAGCAGCTTCACCGCGGCCGGCGAGGCCTGCTCGCCTAAAATGGTGTAGGCCGGGTTGCCGGGCGCAATGTGGATGAGGCTAAAGGTCACCAAGAGCACAATGAAGGCGACCGGAATGACATTGATAATGCGCCGGACAATAAACCGTGCCATAGCTCCTCCTTACTTCAACCACACATTCGTAAACCGCATCAGGTCGTCCGGATAGGCCTTGTACCCCTGCACAGAGGTTGACCACGCTTGAATCACGGGCGTATAGGCGAGATAGATGTAAGGGGCTTGCTGCGCTAAGATCTTGGCCACCTTGTAGTAGAGCGCCTTCCGGGTCGCCTGCGAGGTCGACTCACGCGCTTGCAGCAAGAGCGAGTTCACCTCCGGGTTGGAATAACGGGGGTCGTTGAAGCTTCCGCCAGTCGTGTCGAAGGCATAAGAGTTTTGGTCCGGGTCAGGCCGTCCGCTCCATCCCAACATATCGGCTTGATAGTTGCCGTTGATGGCATCGGTTAAGAGGGTGGTGAAGTCCACGGGCTCACTGTGCATGGTGATGCCCACCTTCGCCAGTTGGCTTTGAATGGCCTGCATCTCCTGCACCGTCACAGGGTCGTTGTTGCCCAAGAGCGTAAAGGAGAATCCGCCGGGGTTCCCCGCCTTCTTTAACTGTTGCTTCGCCAAAGTGTCCGAGAACGGGATTTTGAGGTTGGGGTCGTAGGCCCAGGATGACGGCGGAAACTGGCTATAGGCCGGTTGGGTCTGACCAAAGTCAATCAGCTTGATCAGCGCCTCACGGTTGATCGCGTAGTTAATCGCCTCACGATTGTGCACATTGTTGAGCGGCGACTTCGTGGTGTTCAACTCCATGTCTGAATAGCCTAAGCCGGTCATCTTGGCGTACTGCAGGGAGGAATTGCCGGCGAGTTGGCTCACGTCCTGAGCCGGAACGCTATCAATCAAATCCACCTGTCCCGTAGTAAGCGCATTATACTCTTGCTGCGGATTGGTGATGGGCGTGTAGACAATCTTGTTGAGATACGGCTTGCCCTTCTGCCAATAATGAGGGTTGCGCTTTAAGATAAGGTGATCATTCTTCACCCAAGAAACAAATTCGAAGGGCCCGGTTCCAACCGGGTGAAGCCCGTATTGGCTCCCCCACTTCTTCATTGCCGTCGGCGAGGAAATCATGCCGGTACGGCCGGTCAAGAGAGAGAGGAAGGCCGCAAATGGTGCCTTAAGATTGACGACCACCTCATAGCTGTTGGGGGCCGACAAGCTAGAGACCAACTTCAGGTTGCTAAGCCGCGGCGAGGCGTTCTTGGGATTCATTTCCCACTGCCAGTTGTAAATGACGGCCTGTGCGTTAAAAGGCGTGCCATCTTGAAACGTCACGCCATGCCGTAAATACAAGGTGTAGGTTTTCCCGCCGTTGGTGACCGTCCAGTGGGTCACCAGGTTCGGCTCTATTTTCATCGATTGGGACAGCTTGAGAAGCGGGTCAAAGATATTGATATAGGCCTGGCGGTCAATCAAGGCCGATGACATCGCCGGGTTTAAGGTGACAAAGTCGGAATCGATCCCGACATTGAGCGTTCCGCCTACCCTCGGGCTTGATGAGCTACCGGTGGCACTGGAAGTGCTGGTAGTCTTGGTAGACGCCCCGCAACCGGCAAGTGCGCCCAAAAGCGCCGCCGACGACAATAACACTACGAGCTTTTTCCCTAACATCGGGTTGCCTCCTTCATTAATCATCAAGCGCAGGGGATCCGAGCCGTTTCATCAGACCCTCGCGGGTCTTGCTTACATGCAGCCGGGCATAATGCTCGGCCAGCTCAGAATCGCGCATTTCAATCGCCTCAAATATGAGGCGATGTTCAGGAACGGAAATGCGTACCCGGTTTCGCGCCACCCAGTCCAAGGTCACCATTCGCGTGCGAAACCCTTCCAAGTTCTTTAAAGCCTGAATGAGATAGGGATTGCCCGACATTTCTGCAATGGTGTCATGAAAGCGCGAGTGCGCTGCATCAAAAGCAGCGGCATCGACGGCGTCATGTTCCATATGGCGGAGGCTTTGGCTTAAATCCTCCAACAAGTCAGGTCGCTGATGGGAGGCCGCCAGGCGGGCAGCCAATCCTTCCAGCGTTTCTCTCAGAACATAGGCATGGGCAATGTTCTCAATCGATAGACGAGCGACGATGAGGCCTCGGGATCCGTCGGACGCAGCCAGCCCATCCTGTGAGAGGCGTTGCAGGGCCTCCCGGACAGGCGTGCGGGATACCCCCAATTGCTTCGCCAACGCGGCCTCCACCAACCGTGTTCCGGGCGATAAATCGCCATCCGTAATGGCATGTTTCAGACGCCGATACACTTCCTCGGCGGTTGTGGTCACGGTCACGGGCGTCAAGAACGGGTCTCCGGATTCCATGCCTTGTCCTCCCTCCATCGCGGGAAATGTTCGCCACGCCCAATCGTTTTTCCTGCTAATTGATAAAAATTTCTGTGTTTGCATACCGTCGACAGAATACGGCAATTTCAACTCATCTGCTGCTCATCCCAAGGAGACTGGCTATTCGAGCTGATACGCGGGCAAGGTATAGTGAAGGCGAAGGAGGAATCGATGTGCTTGAAGTCATCTTTGTACGACATGGGGAAAGTGAGGCCAATCGACAGAACATGATTATCTCGTATCAAGGAGATCCCGCTCTCACGCCCGAAGGGCTCGAGCAGGCCCGTCGTGCGGCCGCGGCTTGGGGTCCGGCCGCCGCCATCTACGCAAGCCCGCTGAAGCGAACCCAGCAGACCGCCCAGGCGTTTTGTCAACCGGGACAAGCCGTCCGTGTCGACCCGCGCCTGCACGAAATTGCCTTGGGCCGATGGGATGGGTTGACCATCGAGGACATCGAGGCTGACGATTACGACCGCTATCATCAATGGAAAGTGAATCCAGAATTGGGAGCTCCTGATGGCGGCGAGCCATTAAGTCATGTGGCAGAACGGATTCACGCGTTTTTGGACGATGTTCGAAAAGAACACCCCGACGGCCGTGTTGTCGCCACTACCCATTCGGATTGTCTTAAGGCCCTGCTCCTGTCGGTGCTTCACGCCCCATGGGAAAGCGCACAATGGTTCCACCTAACCAATACCGCCGGTCTGGCTGTGCAATGGAAGAACGGAGCCTGGCAGCTGATGGCCTATCCCCTTATGCCAGTTTGAACCTGGGCGGTGGCCCACCATTAGATATAGGGACATTCCGGTGGGCCCACCTCTCAGAGTGGATGCCACCTGCTAATCGTTACCTGCATGTTCCCAGGAGAAATACGCACACTCTCCTCGAGGTGAAAAAACGATGAATCAACGTTGGGGAACATTAGCACTCCTTTCTGCCTTGATATTGGCTGGCGGTTGCGGGACAACGGGACACGCCTCGCCCTCTCAGTCCAAAAACGGCGGTACCAAAAAAACGGCCGCCAGCAAAAGCCCGAAAAAGCCGGCCAGCACGGTCACCAAGGGCGGTACGCTTAAAGTCTTAGGTTTTTGGGCGCACCACAAAGCGTTGCCACCCTCTGCGCTAGGGGCCAGCAACCATTCCCTCACCTACTTGGCGCCCTTGTGGTATTCCATGACGGCTCACGGCACCTTAAAAACCAAGGTCGACGCCGCCGTATTGGCCGAGGCTAAAAAGCAAAAACTCCCCATTATCGTCTCGGTCAACGATGCAACCGGAACGCAAGCGTTTTTAACCAGCGCGGCAACGCGGAAGGCGGCCGTTCAGAGCATCGACCATGTCATCGCGGCTAACCATTACGCCGGTGTGAACATCGATTTTGAGCCGCCCCACACGCATTTAAAGTCGGAGTTGACCGCCTTCATGGTGGAATTGCGTGATTCGTTGCCTCGTTCGGATAAGATTATTGTGGATGTCGTCCCACATTCCGGCGGAGCCTACGATTTCCGGAGACTGGCGCCCGAGGTGACCGCAATCCAGTTAATGAGCTACGACCAGCATTCCGATGGAACGGTTGCTGGGCCTGTGGCGGCAATGCATTGGGTCACAAGCATAACGAATCGCCTGAAAAGCCAGGTGCCAAGTTCCAAAATCTATTTAGGCATTGCGTTATATGGTTACAAGTGGACATCGGGCAGCACCCATGCGACGACGATTCCATACGATGCCATCACACCAGCCATGAAGGCGAAAGCGACGTGGAATACGCGGTATCAAGAAGAGACCGCCACCATGGGTCAAACCGTCTATTGGTGGGAAAACCGAAAAGGGATCGCTCAAAAAATTGCCTTGGCCAAAAAGGATCACTTAGCAGGGATTGCCCTGTGGCAAGTTGGCTATGCGACCCATTCAATCTACGCAGAACTGTTGAAAGATGTCGGGAAGCAGCCCTGACATTGTCGCCCTATCAGAACGCGGCGGGACGTCCCGCCGCGTCTTTTCTTTGCTTGGTCGCCAAGTTCCCATTGCCGGCCAGAAATTCCCCGTGGTTCTCACCCATCTTGAATCATCCACCTGACAGCCTACGCCTCTATGCGACAGGAACAGTTTGTGGTAATAATTGGGTTGAAGTTCCAATCTTCTTTCGAATATTTGTTACGGGAAAGGAGGCCGATTGCGGGTCCCTCGTGGAGGCTTCTTCTTCGGACGGCATTTAAAACCATTTCACCTAGGCCTAAGATGGCTTGAGCTTAGAGACAGGAGGTTGTCGACATGATTGTTCGGCATCGCACACTGGCGGCATTATCGTCGGTGGCCTTGTTGACAGGCGTGTTAAGCGCTTGCGGTTCGTCCCCATCCTCGAACTCGGCTTCGGGATCTTCCAACGTGACACTGGTTTTTGCAAATCAAGGGCTTGGAACCGAATTGCAAGCCACCCAAACCGCGATTAAAGGCTTCGAGAAGCTTCATCCTCACATCAAAGTCAAGATTGAAACCTTGTCGGCGAACTCCAACGACGCCTATCAAAGCTTGGTAACCGACCTGACCTCGGGATCTGCCACGCCGGACGTCATTACCGCTGACGTAATTTGGCCGGCCGCGTTCGCCGCTGCCAATTGGATTAAGCCGCTGAACCCATCCCAATTCCAGTTGAGCAACTTCTTCCAGGGGATGGTCAAGGCAGGCGAATATAAGGGCAAACTTTATGCCATCCCCTGGTTTATCAACGTTGAAGGCATCTACTATCGCACCGACTTAGTGAAAACGCCGCCCAAGACCTTCTCGCAACTTGTGGCAGATGCCCAAGCCGTGCAAAAGAAGGATCCGAAGATGTATGGCCTCGCCTTCGAGGGTGATAAGTATGAGGGCGCTGTTACCGTGTTCCAAGACGTGTCGGGAGGTTACGGTGGAGCCTTTTTGAACGCCCATGGGAAGCCGGTCATCAACTCCCCGGCGAACATCAAGGCGCTCACCTGGCTGGATGGGCTCATCAAAAAGGGCATCTCGCCTACTGCCGTGACCGGGTGGGAGGAAGGCCAGGTTCAACAGGCCTTTTTGTCCGGCGATGCTCTCTTTGCCACCAATTGGCCTTATTTGTACCCATTGGCAGAGGCCAGCGGATCGGCCGTTAAAGGCAAAGTCGGATTCGCACCGCCGCCCGTTACCGCGGGCGGGCACGTAACCGCCTCGTTAGGCGGGGATGTCTTGGTTATCAACAAAAACACCAAGTACCCCAAGCAAGCGGAAGAGTTGGTCCAATATCTGACCTCAGCCAGCACCATGACACAGCGGGCACTCATTTCGGGCGACCCGCCGGCGCGGACTGACGCCTATACCAGTTCGCTAATTAAAAAGGCGCCCTGGTTTGCTCAGGAGGAGCAGGTGTACAAATACGCGGTTCCGCGTCCCGTGACCCCACTCTATCCACAAATCTCCTCAGCCATTCAAACGGCGCTCTCGGAAGTCTACTCCGGCCAAGCCTCGCCCAAGGCAGCTCTGGACCAAGCGCAGAAGAAGGCTGAATCCATCATCGCCAACAATGGCTAGTAGACCGGCCACACGGGTTCCGGGGCAGGCTTTTCGGCCGCGCCCCGGGCGCCCGTCGTACACCGCCCGCCGGGCACGGGTGGGGTATATATTTATCGCGCCGGCCGTCATCATGCTGGCCTTGGTTTCGGTTTACCCTTTGGTCTACAATATTTGGCTGTCCCTGCACCACGAAGTGCTGACCGACCCCTTCGCCAATCGGTTCACAGGGTTGGCTAACTACCATCTGCTGCTCACCGACACCGAATTTTGGGGGGACTTTGGCCGCACGATTTTATTTACCGCCATTTCCGTTTCCATCGAACTCATGCTAGGCATGGTGCTAGCCTTAGTGGTTAACCAAAAATTTCGCGCCCGCGCCTTAGTGAGGGCGTCCATCCTCATTCCTTGGGCCATCCCAACCGCGGTCTCGGCTATGTTGTGGAAGATGTTCTTCGATCAACGCACTGGGTTTGTGGATTTTTTCCTGGGCGTTCTGCACCTGCCGGGCAGCCACCAAGTGTGGTTTAATTCCCCTTTTTGGGCGTGGCTGCCCATCATTCTCAGCGACATGTGGAAAAACACGCCCTTCGTGGCCCTTTTGCTGCTTGCCGGATTGCAAGGAATTCCAGCCGAGCTTTATGAGAGCGCCCGCATTGATGGGGCCACTGGTTGGCAAAGTTTTTGGCGCGTGACGCTGCCGCTCATGAAGCCTACCATCCTGGTCGCACTCGTCTTTCGCACATTGAGCGCCCTGCTCATTTTTGACACCATCTTTGTGATGACCGGCGGCGGTCCTGGCGTTTCCACCGAGGTCGTGTCCTATTACAACTGGTACCAGTTCATGACGAGCCTCAACTTTGGGTATGGGGCCGCCATCTCCGTCGGCATCACCATCATCGCCATGATCTTGGCGTTTCTCTATGTCCGGCTGTTACGTCAAGGAGGAGGGTTCCAGGCATGATGGCGCGACGCTGGGGACGGATTGGATTTGGGGTCTTGGTAGCGGTTATCATCATCTATTCGCTTCTGCCGTTTTTCTGGATTTTGCGGTCGTCCCTCGAGTCTTCGGCTGGCCTCAGTCAGCCAACCAGCACCTTTTGGCCCATTGGCATCACCTTATCCCACTATCGGGACCTTTTTGCGGAAGAGAACTTTCTCCGCCCGCTTATCAACAGCATTGTGGTCGCTGGCATTACCACCTGCATTGCCGTGGTACTGGGTTCGCTGGCTGCCTATGCTCTCTCGCGTCTTCCCGTGAAAGGCCGGATGGCGGTGCTGGGCTTTGTACTCCTGGTGTCTTTCTTTCCACAGATTGGTATGGTTGGCCCGCTATTTCTCATTTTTCGCCATATCGGCTGGCTGGACACCTATCAAAGCTTGATTTTCCCCTACCTTATTCTCTCGCTGCCCATCACCACGTGGATTCTGACCGCCTTCTTCGCTCAGATTCCCGTGGAAATTGAGGAGGCTGCGATGGTCGATGGCGCTTCGATTATCCAAACCATTTGGCGTGTGTTCGTGCCCCTGGCCTTGCCAGGCATTTTCACTGGCGCCATTTTAGGCTTTTTGTTGTCATGGAATGATCTGCTCTTCGCCCTCTCCTTCATCCAAAGCCCCAACATGTTCACTGTGCCGCTGGCCCTGGTAAACTTTCGCAACGCCTTTTATATTCACTACGGCCAAATTGATGCGGGCGTTGTCGTGGCTTCGGTGCCCATTGCCTTGGTGGTGTTGTTCTTGCAGCGGCGGATTGAGGCGGGGTTGACGGCAGGCGGCGTCAAGGGTTAATCGGTATCCTCAAGGGCGGCGGTGGCAAAGACTGATATGAAGGTCTCAACCACCGCCGGATCCAATGCCCGGCCCGATTCCTGCAGCAAGATTGCAATCGCCTGGCGATGCGACCCTTCGGGGCCGGCCGTCATCCGCGCGTAGGCATCGGCCACGGCGATGATGCGAGCCAACCGGGGAATGGCCTCACCCGCTAAGCCGTCAGGAAATCCGTAGCCATCCCAGCGTTCATGATGGCCACGGATTGCTTCAAGAATTGAGGGCGCAAGCTCCAGACGATCCAGCAGCCGAACACTCATGTCGGGATGGACATCGAAGAGGGGCGACTGCTCATCGTCGGCGCCAACCGCGGCCAATCCCAAATCTTCTAGTCGAGCCACATGGGTCAAGGCGGCCAATTCTTCGTCTGCTAGTCCCAGCCGCTGTCCCACCGCTTGCGCGGCCCAATGGCGCACGTCCAGGCGCCGAGAAAAATCGCCCTTGACGAGAGTTTGCGCCAAAGTGCTTTCCAACAGCACGAGAAAGCGGGTGAGTTCCCGCTCATAATCAGCATCCGACGGCGGCTGATTGGGCCCTGATTCCGCCTGTGCTATTAAGGCGTTGATGCTGCGCCATCGTTCCCATTGACCGGCCTGTCCGTAGAGCGTTTGTGCGATATCGAAAAAGCGCACTGCGAGACGGCTCAGTTCAAGGGATAACGCCCATTGGCCGAGCACAGAAGAAAGATGCCCCATTTCTTCCACGTCGAAGCTTCTTAGCGATAGCCACATTCTTTGAAAGGCCCTCTCTCCGAATCGACGAACGTCCTCCCAACGGTTTTGCGATACCGCCAGTCGCGCAAGCCCATTGAGCGCCCCAATGGTGCCGACCTGGCTCTGCTCCAATGCCCGATGAAAAGCCTCCTCGGCTTCGTGCCATCGCTTCAACTCCATGAATGCCAATCCCCGATTGACCTCCAGAGCGTACTGATATGGCGTCGGCATGCGCCGGCCCACCTGGGCCGCCTTCTTAAGGGACTGAAGAGCCTGCTCATATAGGGCAAAGTTAATCTGCATTCCCGCAAAATTAATGAAGAGCGCCCCCTGGACCGGCTCGGCCCCACGCGTCGTCCGCTCTACCCGCACCAGACGGTCCGCCTCGCGAAAGGCCCGGTCCCGCTCGCCCACCAGAGATAAAGCCATGGCCATCCGCATGGCCACACCTGGCCCTCCTCCTGAGGCTACGGCCTGTTGAAAAAATTGCAAGGCTTGACGTGGCCGACCTCGATGGGCGGCCAGACGACCGAGTCCATCCAGTATGGCGGCACGAAGGGCTTCTTGGGTGGCATCCCCTGCCGCATCCCTCCATTCCTCCTCCGCCGCTTCCAAACACCCCGAATGGTATAAGGCCAATCCACGCGCATAGAGGCGTTCGGGTCGGCTCCTCATCGAGGCATCACCAAAGCGATCCGCGTTCCCAAATTAGGCTTGGACTGAATGTCGACCGATCCACCCATGAGCCTCATGCGCTCCGCCATGGTAAGCAGCCCATAGTGGCCGGGCTTGGATCCCATTTTGGCGTCAAACCCGACGCCGTCGTCCATCACGGTCACCCGTAGATCGTCAGGCTCTTGAACGCAGACGATCCGAATCGTTTGAGCGCGTGCATGTTTGGCCGCATTAGTGGCCGCTTCCTGCACCGCACGGTAAAGCATAATCGCCTGCGACGAGGCTAAGGAGATCTCCCTGGTCCCATCGACCGATACTAACACCACGGTTCCCCAGTCGGTTTGGATACGATGGGCCAGCGCATGCAACGATGGGATGAATCCCATGGCATCGAGGGCGACAGGTTGCAAATCGTAGATAAGTTGCCGGATTTCTACTACGGCTTGGGCCAATCGCCGGCGAATGCGTTCCATTTCCTGAAGGGCCAACGCTCGATCGGCTTCAAATATGCGCCCCAACAATTCAAGCCGCATGCTGGTATTGGACAACACCTGAACCGGACCATCATGCAGATCGCGTGCAAACCGCCGCCGTTCCTCCTCCAAGATGTCCACCAGCCGTTGGTCCACTGCGTCCACGTGATTCCCTCCAAAAGGGACCGGGAGAACCTCTCCCGGTCGCCGATGAATTAAAAGTCCCAAATGAACTCCACGCGGTCATTGGTGGTCTTCATTGCCGTACCGGTTGTCGACCGGTTAGCCTGACCAGCGCTGCTGCCCGTGTTGGAAACCGCGTAAACCGGCTTTCCGGGCCCGCTGGATGTCACGGCGTCTGCATAGCTGGGCGCTGACGCTGCCAACAGGGCGGCAACGCTTAGAAGCCCAATCAGAATCCGCTTCACGTGTCCTCACCCCCTTTCGCCGGATGTCCCCCCATTGCCATGGGCCTCTGAAGGACGTCAACGATTATCCGTTCTCCGCCCACCGCCAGCGCCACGCCAGGGTAAGCGCACCCGGCTTCCAGGCTTCCTTCCGGAGAGCTGACCTCCACGCTGGTTTCCGTGGCTAGATTGTTGCCCAACTGCCGGGCGGCCAGTTGGAATTGCGCGCTGATGAATCCGCCGACCGCTGTATCGAGAATCCTCAAACGCTCCGAGCAGACGTGACTGGCGAGGAGACTCTGGACGGTTAAATCACCCATGCCGTCGATGTGGCTTCGGCGCACATCAGCACGGCATGGGACGATGTCCCATTGGCCGCGCCTCTACAGCCCGATCCATCTCCAGGTATTCCAGTTGCGTACGGAGCGCCACAAGTTCTGCCATGGAGTCAATCTGTCCTTGATCGAGGCGATCCTTCAACTCCTGTATGCTGCGCACCAACGCATCCGACCAGTTTAAATGCGGCCAGGTAAGGGCGCCCTTGAACCAATCCAAGGACTCCAGAATGTCGGTAAATTTTGTGGCAATCACCTGTTGCAACAACAATGGAAAGCGGGATCGGCCACCGCCTTTGAGGAGCTCTTCGGCCGTCACCTCGAGATCGTAGAGCCCGTCGATAATGCGGCCCACATGCTGCTCTGCCCGCTTTTGCACGTAGCGCCCATATCCAAGAAAGACGGCGGCATCGCTCACCGTCCCCTTAACCTCCACATTGCCCCCGACCACAACCTCGGCTTCGCGGATTCCTCCCTTAATCACCAAATTTCCGGTCACAATGACCAGTCGGCGGGAAATGTGTCCCTCGACCGTCACATCGCCATCTAATACTAAAGGATCCGGAGCGGACGTCACTTCAGGAATGACCATAGCGTCAACCACGTCCACAATGCCGTCCTGGGCAATCACGTAGCCTGACCGCGCGGCCACCAATTTAGTGCCATGTGTCATCAGCGCCACGCCCGGGCCAAGGCGCATTTGGCGCCCGGGGGCGATGGCCGGTGCCGCCACCGTCTTCCCGGTGACCGTAGTGCCCGGCCGCGCGGGGTGGGGCCGTCGATGAGCCAATATAGCCCCGGTCTCGACCATCCAACTGCCGTCCAAGCGCTTGTCATCAATCCATTCCACACTGCCAGCACCCGGATGGGGATCCGTTCCCCGCGCGATCACGAGACTTCCCGACTCACCCCTGTCAAGAAATGTCTGAAGCTCACGGGTGGCCACCGTTCCCGAGATAACACCCGCCCGCAACAACTCAGTACGGACTTGGGCCACTGTGACGCGAGGCGGATCGATGGGAAAGCTGACGGTTGTCAATACCAATCGAGGGCCCGGGACTGTTGGCTGCAGCACCCGCCGCTCCCCACGCTGATACGCAACATGAAGAGTGGCCAGCATTTCGTTTTCGGAAACCTCAACGCGGACCTGCGCGCTGGGTGCCCGCATATGGGCACGAACAACAATATGGTCGCTTTCTTCCACGACGCGCTCTCCCACGACCGACCGGCCATTGACCAGCACCGTCACCTGATCGGCATCGGCGGCCGACAACACGGCAAAGCGACCGTGCTCTCCCTGGGGATTCGTCACGTGAACCCGTCCAGCACCATCTAGCCACACGCTGCCCTCTTTGTCGGCCGGCGATGGCGTTGGGGATGGCGCCATATTCTCGGACTTGGTAATGGGCGTCAGAGGAAGCGGATCAGGAATGACCATTGGCAGCCGTCGTGGCTTTTGCCAACGGCGCCAAAACCAACGCTCCATCACGAGCGAATGGCTCCTACCGGTTTGACGGCGCGCAGGAGTTGTTCCATTGTTTTCAACGTCACCGGTTTCGACATAATCCATCCAATGCCGGGCGCATGGCGAAGTCTTTCATTGTCCAGTACCGTAATCATCGCGACCACGGTTTGGGGCCATTTCTCTTTAATAGCCGACGCCAGCTCATCGCCAAGCAGGCCCGGCATCTGATAATCGGTTAATACAAGATGCACAGCGTTTTGGGCGAGCCATCTCAGGGCTTCCTCGCCTGACGCGACAGCGCCGATTACGCGGCCACCTGCCGCTTCCACCAGCTTTTGGAGCACCATCCGGGTTTCTAGGGTGTCGTCGACGATGAGTGTCCGGACCATGGTCCAACTCCTCACAGTTTGTCGTATGTCGTCGAATTTCGTCGTAACCCGAGGAAGTCCTTTTTTCAGAGAGGAGATTTTTTCCTAACCTCGTTACGAACGGGGCTGCCTCAAACGGTACCTCGGCAGTGATGCCGTCCCTCAAATGCGCCTATTTTACCCCGGTTAGTGGAGGAAGAAGCGGGGCATCTTCCTCGCTTTTTTCGGGAATCAAGTGGGAGCCCTTAGGGCAAAGGCCTTTTGAGACAGCCCCGCCGTGGTTCTATTGGCGTTGGCGCTTTTCCATACGCTGTGCTTTGGCCTCTTGGCTGCGCCGTTTCCACAGTTGCCGCGCCTCACTTTGAGCGCGTTGCGACCGTTTGCGCTCGATGAATTGATGCTCGCGCTCTAGCTTTTGGTATTGTGTTAACCGTTCAGCATCGAGACGTCCCTCATGAATCGCCTGGGCCACTGCGCACCCTGGTTCTCCCTGATGGCGGCAATCGGTAAAACGGCAATCCTCAGCCAGCTGCTCCACGTCACCGAACACCGTGTGGGCGCTGCCGGCCCACAGTCCCACCTCGCGGATGCCCGGAATATCCATGACCAACGCTCCGTTGGGCAGCCGGAACAGTTCCCGGTGGGTGGTGGTATGCCGCCCGCGATGATCGCCTGTGCGGACGGCCATCACCCGTTGCGCATCATCTCCAAGCCAGTAGTTTAAGAGGGTCGACTTGCCCACCCCTGAAGGTCCCATCAGCGCCACGGTCTGTGCCGGCATCAGCCACGCGCCTAACGACTCGATGCCATCCCCGGTCACAGCGCTCACTGCTAGAACTGGCACCCCCAAGGCTGTCTCTTCCGCTGCTCGGACATATGCATCGAGATGGGAACAAACATCCTGTTTCGTCAGAACGATGACCGGTGCGGCACCACTATCCCAAACCAATGCCAGGCTTCGTTCCAACCGTGCCGCATTGGGAGGCTGGGCGAGGCTCACCATAATGAAAACCGTGTCGATGTTAGCGGCCAACACTTGGGCTTCAATTGCCTCGCCCGGGTTTTTGCGGACTAAGGCCGTGCGGCGGGGAAGCACCGCTTCGATACGGCGCTGACCGGGCGGTCCGTCCAGCACCACAAAATCGCCAATATGCGGCCATTGCTCGCCATCTTTGATCTGATGGCGGAATTTGCCGCTGGGCCGGGCAAGTTCTTGGACGACAGTCCCATCTATCTCCAAAACTACAACCCGAAACATTGCTCCCAGGTCTACCACAATCCGGCCGATGGCGCCAAAGCCCCCCAAGTCACGCCATGTGGCGCTCACCGTGTCGGAAAATCCCCAGGCCTTGAAACGGTCATATATCTCTTTCGTGGTAATGCCTCCTTGTCATTAAAGAAAAAATCCGAGGAATGGCCTCGGATCGCATGACAAGGAGTGGGCGCTATGCCGCTCCGGAAGCCAAGGGCGAGGCCATCCGGCGCATGACAAAATTGACAGTTGCCATGGTCCTCACCTCCATCGGCGCCCTTGGGAGCCCGTTTGTCTCATCATACCCACTGTTGCGCCAAGCATCAACCTCATCCAGCCTACGACTTTGGTCGGACGACAAGGACGTCGTGCCCGATTAGGCTGGATTCATGACCGAAAGGAGGATCGGATAGGTGGAGGGAATTTTCGGGATCAACTTATTTACCGAACGATATGAGGCCTGCGTGGCTTTTTATGAGCAGGTCCTGGGACTTGTGGCCTATCGACGAACTGACTCCCTGACCGGGTTTCGGATCAATGAACGGACCTATCTCTTGGTTGAGCGTGGCGGTGTGGCCACGGCCACAGAAAAATCCCCGGAGCAGAACCCGACCGTGTTGCGGTGGGATGTTGCGGATCTCCCATCGGCCGTCACGAGATTGGAGTCCCGAGGCGCCGTCTTTCGCGAACGCTGCAAGAGGTTTTCGTGGGGTACGATTGCGGTGCTCTTGGATCCGGATGGCAACCGCATCGAACTCGGGGAAATCGGCCCAACCAGTCTACCCCCAACCCAAGAATGACGGAAAACCACCGGAGTTAGCATGAGAAAAGTTAAAGAGTGCTGACGCGTCAGTGGGAGGAGATTCCCCCCCGCTGCGTCGCGTCAGCGAGCACATCACGCCGAAGCCCGATGAGGGCTGTTGCGAGTGGATGCGTCTCAGGCAATCTCATTCGGCCGGCCGTCTTCCACCGCCGTGGATTCTTGGTCGGTAAGCACGGGGGCTTCGAAGAGCCATTGAGCAGGCCACCAGCGTGTTAAGACAATCGCACCAATGCCCAGAGCCAGCAGCCGTTCGGCATCCCCCAAGACCCGATTGGGGTATCCGTTGGAGAGCGCCCATCGGAGCACATGAACAGCCCAGGTCATGGGAAGGTACGGATGGATGGCTTGAAAGAAGCCGGGGGACAGGACGACAGGATAGGTGCCACCCGCACCCGCTAATTGCACAACCAATAGGACAATGCCGAGAACCCGACCAGCGTCGCCAAACTTCTCCACCAGCAAGCGAAGGCAAGCCCACCATACCGCGCCAATCCCTATCAGGCTAAGCCCGTAGGCCAAGGCATGCATCGGATGCATTGGCAAAACCAGCGTGGTTCCAATGCCCAGAAAGGCTATCTGAAGACCGGCTACCGCTAAACTCTGCCAACTCCGTGACCCGAGGCGTCGTTTGTCATATCGGCCGCCCGGCACTAAAACGGTTGCCACCACCGCGCCGACCCAAAGAGAGAGCCCAAGAAAATACGGGGCCATGCCTGTCCCATAATTTTCGGAACCTGTTGCCACGTAAGCGCTCACCGGGTGGGCGCTGTCTTGAACGGCCGGTTCAAACGTTGGCAGGGATGCTGCCAGGTTGGCGGTTCCCTCCTCCAAGGCATCCAGTCCTTGTGTTATGTGGCGAATCCCGGACTCGGCATGGGTCGCTCCCTGAGACCAGCGAATCATCCCGTGGCTTAAGGAAGAGTCCTTTTGAACCAAGGTAGCGGCGCCCTGCACTAATGGAACCATAGCCCCAGTAATAGACTGCGTCCCATGGCCAATTTTTTGCATGCCCTCTTGCCAAGACGTGACCTGATAGGCCCATTGCGCTGGGCCCGAGGCCAGGGCACTGGTTGCCTTAGCCCATTGGCCCACCGCCTCTGACCACTGGCCCGCCCCCTGTGCCCAGGCATTAGAGCCGGCGGCCACCGCATTGAGGTTCCGCCCCATGGCCGCCGTACCTTGGGCCACGCTTCCGTTCAATGCCTCTTGTTGCGCCAACAGCGCCTGAATCTCATTCAAGGTGGCCGACGAAGGATTCGCCTTCTCGGCCGCTACCAGTTGCGATATTTCTTCGGTCAGCGCAGCGCTGTGTTGCGCAGCCGCTGCCAAGGAAGTCGACGATTGACCCAACGCCGCCATCTTGCCTGCGAGCGTCGTGGCGCCGGATCCCAAACTCACTCCCTTGGAGGATAAGGTCGCAGCCGATACAGATAATCGCTTCGCGCCCTCGGATAGCGTCTTAGCGGCGTTCCCCAAATCCGAGGCTCCGCGAACGGCCTGATCAGACCCCGCACTGAGGGATTGAATTCCCTGATTGACGCGCGTTGCGCCCTGCTGCCATGTCAGGAGTGCGTGCGCCAACGCCCTCTGGTCTGAGGCTAATCTATGGGCATTGGTCCCCAGCGACGTCTCCGCTCCTTGGATGCGCGCCATGCCCTGGGATGCATGGGCGGTCCCGGCCGCTACCGCCGCGGCCGCGTGCGCTGCCTTCCCTAACCCGCCAGCCACCCCCGTCAACGTCTGAGCTCGGACCGAATCAGCCAAGGTGTTGGCCACAGCCGTCGCCTCATGCTGCATCAGGATGCTGGTCAGATAGTTCGTGGCTGGATTGGTTCGAAATGTCAGGGACACCGACTGCTGATGATCAAGTCCCTTCGTATAGGCGGCGGGAATGATAATCGTCATCCCCACACGCCCGTTTTTGAGCGCTCTTTGAGCGCTGCTGGCCGTTTCCGTCCGCACGTCCAAGTCCTTTTGGAGTTTAGCGACCAGCGCACGCCCTTCGCTTCCCGCATCATGATTAACAACCGCTACGGGAACCCGATTAAGGTGCCCATAAGGGTTCCAGAACGCCCCGAGGTATGCCACGCTATAAAGCAGCGGAACGACGGCAATGGCCATCACGCTGAGGCGTCCGCGCGAGGTTCGAAATAAGTTCACGATGTCCATCTTCTTTCCATGGTTATACTGACTAGTCAGTATAACTTAGATGAAAGAAAAAAACTAGCGCGTTTGGGCCGAAATCCAATCCGCTAACCGGGCAACCAGATCGTCGAGCCGGTGGCGTTCCGGCTGCGGCTGCTTGAGAAGATGCAACGCGGGAACTGCAATCGCCCCGAACAGCGCATACGCCATCATCTCGCTATCATGGCTTCCCCTTTCGAACACAGGGACCAATGGTTCAATAATGCGCTGCAGAAATTGCCGTACAAGAAGCTCCCGCTCTTGATTGCGCCAAGCCTCGCTTAAAAATAGCTCCAAGAATGCCTTTTCCCGCCAAAAGAAATCGGACCATGCTTGCATAGCCCCCTTCCACTGATTGGCGCTCACGGACGCCTCCGTGAGGGTCGCCAGACGCTCGGCGCGCTCTTGGAACAAGGCTCGAAACAGCGCTTCTTTTGACGGAAAATGATAATATAGGGAGCCCTTGGCCACCTGAGCACGAATGGCGATGGCGTCCATGGTGGTACGGTCATACCCAGATTCCGCAAACTCCTTAAGGGCCGCTTCCATAATCTCATGTCGGGTATTGGGTTTTGGCGCTGCCATGTGTCCCCCCTCGTGGCCGAATCCATAGTTACTAGATTTTCATACCCCTATTCTACCGCGACCGAAATATGAATGAGCGACCACGCCCCAGTTGAGCGGATACGAAAGGATGTGCACCCGACGCTCAAAAACGCCAAAGCTTTTAGCCTGAAATGCGATGCCGTGGGCAATGTCCCACAAGGTCTTCGTGTCGGTTGGCGCCTTAACCCATCCTGCCCACCGGTGACGAGACGGATGGTAAGACCGGCGCATGCGTGCGCGGACGGGTACTCGCCCTCCATAGCGCTTCGCAAACGATTGGCCTTACCACGAAGCCAATCGAGTTCTCGGAATTCGCTGTCGATGACTTCGAATCGACCTTACCCTTCAACCGCCGCCCAGGGACACCCGGGATCGCTCGCTGCCAAATTTCCGGTGACCGCATAAGCCCTCGCGCGCGATCCACCGCAGGAATCCCGGTAATCGCAGGCGCTACATGCGCCTTCAAAACGATTCGGATCGCGTAGCATCTGAAATAGCTCCGACCGCCGATAAAGTTCAGAAAAAGGGGTTTGACGAACATTGCCCGCCGATACCGGCAGATAGCCACTCGGAAACACTTCACCACGATGGTTGATGAAGGCAAATCCGCGCGCTTCCCGGGCCACAGTCCGAATCGGGCTTGCCGGGTTTCGCTGGTGTAGCACGCGAGACCATTGCGGCGCCCCCACCGTTGTGATGCGGAAGGATTCTTTAGGAGCAAACTCGACCAGCCATTGAAGCACGCGTTCAGTTTGATCCGCCGAGAGCGCATCCATGATTCGGGCGCGACCGGTCGGAATGACGAAAAACAGCTCCCAACTGGTTACCCGTAAAAACCGCACCAAACTAGCCATAGCGGACACTTGATGGACAGTTTGCTGGCTGATGGAGGTGTTGATTTGCAAAGCCAGCCCTTCCCGAACGATAGTGTCGGCCAATTCTAAGGTCCGATCGAAGGTTCCCCGAACGCCGCGAAATTTATCATGAGTGACCGCATCCACCCCGTCTAGACTTAACGAAACGGAATGGACCCCCAGCGACTTCCAACGCGCCACCACCTCGTCGGTGAGCTTGGGGGTGACGCTCGGGGCTATGGCCGTAATGATGCGTCGGCGCACCGCCTCCTTAATGATGTCATCCAAGTCAGGCCGCTCCAGCGGGTCGCCGCCCGTCAAAACAAGAATCGGCGGCCGGGAAAAGTTTTCCGCCAAATCGTCCAACACGGGGATCATTTCCTGCAAGGACAGTTCACCCTCATCGCGGTGTGGAATAGCCCGCGCCCGGCAGTGGCGGCAATGCAGCTGGCAGGCACGAGTCACCTCCCACGTCAGCACATGCGGTGTATCGAAATACGAAACCACGCCCCCACACCCTTCCTTTATGCTCTTTTTTACCGTAGCGAATCATTTCAATCGCCAAAAGGGCTCTTTGTTCCTGAACTGAAGGGCCATTCGGACACAACTGCTATCTTCGCGGCTTTCGCCTTCGCTGCATTCTCCCCGACGCCGTGATAGGACCAACCGGACCCCTCACAATGAGCCGTTCGGTCCTGATATCCAACATACCCCCGGGTGTATGTTATCCTTATGAAATTTTTAGGAGGATAGGCAACCATGCGCATTGCGATCATCGGGGGCGTTGCCGGCGGTGCCAGCGCGGCCACCCGGGCAAGACGGCTCAACGAGAACGCCGATATTACCATCTTCGAAAAAGGGCCGTACGTGTCCTATGCCAATTGCGGGTTGCCCTACTATGTGGGTCGCCAAATTGCCACACCCGACGCACTCTTGCTGGAAACCCCCGAAAGCCTCTGGGACCGATTCCGCATCCGAGTACACGTCAACACCGAGGTCACAGACATTGATTTGACGACCAAACGTCTTCGATTCGTGCAATCCGGCCAGGCGGCCCATTGGGCATTTGATCAGCTGATACTGGCCCCGGGGTCCACACCCATTGTCCCCAAGCTGCCTGGCATGGATCGGCCCGATGTGTTTTTGCTGCGCACGGTACCCGACGCGCTGCGTCTAAGGGAATACCTCGATCAGAACTCCATACACCATGCGGCCGTAATTGGCGCCGGATTCATCGGATTGGAAATGGCTGAGGTGCTCCGTCATCGAGGCCTCGAAGTCACGCTGGTGGATCAGGCGGCCCATGTCTTGCCGCCCGTTGACAGCGATATTGCCGGATTCTTGGAGAGCCGCATGCCCGATCTGGGCATACAGCTCGCCTTGTCGAATACCATCATGGGTATTCGTGGCGCCGTCGGTCATCCCATCGTGGACTTGTCGTCCGGGCCGAGCCTAACGACCGATTTGGTGGTTATGGGCCTGGGCGTGCGTCCGTCACTTCAGCTTGCCCGATCCATGGGCCTAGCCTTGGGAACCACGGGGGCGGTTCAGGTCAATCATCGCATGCAGACATCCCATCCGGATGTTTACGCGGCAGGCGATGCGGTGGAAAAGCGGGACTTAGTCACTGGAAACCCACGGTGGTGGCCACTGGCCGGAGTAGCCAACAAGGAGGGGCGTGTTGCCGGCACCAATGCCGCCGGAGGTAACGCAACCCTTAACGGAGCCCTAGGCACCGGCATTGTCCGATTGGCACCCTTCGTCGTCGGGGTCACTGGCCTCACCGAAAAGGTCGCTGAAAGAGACCACATCCCCTATCGGTTGCTGCACACTATCCGCGGCCATCACGCGGGCTATTACCCCGGTGCGCGCGATGTGCTGATTAAACTCTTGTACGATCCCGCCAGCGGCCGTATTCTAGGCGCTCAGGCGGCGGGCGAAGAAGGCGTTGACAAGCGCATTGACGTCATTGCAACCGCCATTCACGCACGCATGACGGTGGATGACCTCGGCGAATTGGACTTGGCATATGCTCCGCCTGTCGGCGCTGCCAAGGATCCCGTGATCATTGCTGGCATGGCTGCGGCCAACCATTATCAGGAACTGGTGGAGAACGTCAGCGCCGGCCATTTAGAAGAATGGCTGAACAGCGCCAGGCCACCTTTCCTGTTGGATGTGCGCGATTCCCACGAAACCAGCGAGAGTGGCATGATAGCCGGCGCCAAAAATATTCCCTTGAATGACCTCCGATCGCGACTGGATGAGGTCCCGAACGACAGTCCTGTCGTCGTATATTGCCGCAGCGGTCACCGCAGTTATCTTGCGGCTCGCATTCTGCGACAGACTGGCCGATCCGCCGTTTTCAACCTGAGTGGTGGATTCATCGTATGGGGTCTCACCCATCCCGAGGAATCGCGCATGCCAGTCTAATGGCCTGAAATTAAACCACCGGCCGCAGGACATCTGTCGGCCGGTGATCTTTTTCCCAGTGCTTATCTATCCTCCGCGAGTATTTGCGGCAAGCGGCGCAAGAGTCCCATCATGAGCTTCACGCTATATTGGATTTCGGGGTCCTTCAAACTCCGCATGAGACCGGTCAACGTCACCCGCGACGTGTCGTTGCGAACCGTTTCGGTCACGTCCGACAGCGCGTGGGTGGCCCGAATCCCTAAGTCGA